>JAJQEA010000254.1 GCA_021201905.1 Clostridia bacterium | reverse complement strand
GTCTGATCCCAGGTTTTCAATGTTAATCCAGGCGAGATAGGTGGCCTCCGGAATCTGGAACCCGATTGCGGGAAGGTTGGCTTTTAAATACGTCTCCATCCGGCGGAAGTTTTCAGCCAGGTACTGGTTTAACTCATCCAGCCATGGTCCCCCTTCTTCGTAGGCCGCTGTGGCCGCTGCTACGGAAATAGGGTTGGGCAGGTAGTGATACAGGCTGTTCCACCGGTCACGGATGCCCTGGTCCGGTATGATGATGTTTGCCAGGTGGTTACCTGCCAGGTTAAAGGTTTTGCTGGGGGCTGTGCATGTGATGAGCCGTTTCATGTCCGGATACAGGCTGGCCAGAGGTGTATGGCAGATGCCCGGGCGGAGTATGTCATTGTGAATCTCGTCACAAATGATGAACAGATCATGCTTTTGGCAGATGTCCATAATATGGCTCAGCTCCTCCTGGCTCCACACGCGCCCGGTAGGATTATGGGGACTGCATAGTATGAGTACTTTGTTGTTCTCATCCTTTGCTTTCTGCTCCAGGTCATCAAAGTCAATGGTAAACCGGCCATGGCTGCAACAAAGCCTGGAATACACGGGAACCATTCCCGTGTTCCTGATGGAATTAAAGAATGGTTTATAGGCCGGGGTATGTATGATAACGCCGTCTCCGGGCAAGGCAACCAGCGACAGGGCATGGGACAGCGCGGGAACCACGCCTGAATCCACCACAATTTCGTCCGGTGTAATATGCCAGCGATGACGTTTTTCCATCCAATGGCAAACCGCCTGATAATAGGATGCATCATAGATATCTGTATAACCAAAGATACCTTCATCCACACGTCTGTGCATAGCGGCTATGATTTCCGGCGCTGTCTTAAAATCCATATCAGCAATCCAAAGGGGTATGCTGTTATCAGGCGCCGTGGGGGCAAATTTTTTTAAACCATCGTATTTTTCGCTGTCTGTGTGCCATCTGTTGATGACTGTGTCAAAATCGTATAACATAATTGTCCTCTTTTAGATTAAGCATATTTATTGTTAATTACATTAACTGTTAACTAGCTTAATTATAAACACATCACACAAAATAAATCAATACTCAATTTAAAATTCGTACATATTATACAATGCATGCGCGTATATCTATGCATTATGCCGAAAAAAGCGTATCATTTTTCGATGAAACCTCCTTGCAGACATAATATGGAAAAAATAGCACGGCAAAAAATACAAAGAAGAATCCCCGCCTTATCTTGCAACATCTCCAATAATCCGATATAATAACTTTGGGGTTCGCGCATGTCGCGTGAGAATGAAAATCAATATAATGGGGAATACATATTGTACGGGCATTTCCCCTAAAAACAAGGAGGATTTAAAATGAACGTAATCAGCACAGAAAAGGCACCAGGCGCAATCGGACCATACTCCCAGGGATTTGAGGTTAATGGAGTTATCTACACATCCGGTCAGATACCGGTAAACCCGGCAGACGGCAGCGTTGCAGAGGGCATCGCGGGACAGGCTGAGCAGAGCTGCAAGAACGTAGGCGCCATCCTGGAAGCAGCAGGCAGCGGCTTTGACAAGGTATTTAAGACCACCTGCTTCCTGGCAGATATGGGCGATTTTGCAACATTTAACGAAGTATATGCTAAGTATTTCACATCCAAACCAGCCAGAAGCTGTGTGGCAGTTAAGACCCTTCCAAAGGGCGTTCTGTGTGAAATCGAGGCAATTGCTGTTAAATAAGGATTGACCTGACATACGCATCAAAAGCCGCAAATCTCTGCATTTTGCCGGGAAGAGCGGCTTTTTTGACCCCGTCGGCGCTCCGTAAGAGAAGGAAGAGTGGAATGGATAAAAAAGCGATTCTGAAAAAAACGGTTAAGATACTTCTGGTATTGGGACTGGCAGGATGTCTGGTCCTGTTCCTCATAAACCTGTACATGATCCGGAGGGAAAAGCCCAATATCATCAGTGAGGATGATGCGGCAGCCCTTGGGGATGTGGACTGCATCATGGTACTGGGCTGCAGTGTCAGGCCCGACGGCACGCCATCCGGCATGCTTCGGGACAGGCTGGACAAGGGAATAGAGCTGTATGAGGACGGTGTGTCAGACCGCCTTCTCATGAGCGGTGACCATGGGCGCGCCAACTATGATGAGGTAAACCGGATGAAGCAGTATGCCATTGATGAGGGCATTCCTTCCGGGGACATTTTCATGGATCACGCGGGATTTTCCACCTATGAGAGCATGTACCGGGCCAGGGATATTTTCCAGGTAAAGAAGATTATCATTGTTACCCAGCGCTATCACATGTACCGGGCTCTTTATGTGGCGCAGGCCATGGGGATGGAGGCATACGGCGTGGAGTCGGATCCCAGGCAGTACGGCGGCGAGAAAATGAGGGATCTGAGAGAGCTGCTAGCCAGACCCAAGGATTTGATTTATACCATTGTAATGCCTAAGCCCACCTATCTGGGAGACGCCATACCGGTCAGCGGAGACGGCAACGTTACCAATGACAAGGAAGAAAACCGGGATAAGAACAAGTCCGGTCAGAAGTAAGATTTATCCGGAGGACATAAAAATGCCCCTGAAAACAGCTTATGGGTATGAATCAGCTGTTTTCAGGGGTATTTTGTAAGGGTTCCTGTAACGGAACAATAAGGAGGCTACAGTTTTACGAAATAGCTGGCATCCTTGCCGCAGACAGGACAGATAAAGTCAGGCGGCAGTGTCTCGGACTCCAAAATATATCCGCATACGGAGCAGCGCCATCCGGTTACCTTGTCAGTGTCTGCCTGATAGGAGGGAGCCTTTGGCGGAGTGGTTCCGTTTTTCTTCAGATGGTAATTGGAATAGGTGAGCGCCGGTGTCTGGGAATCCAGGACTTCTGCCTCCACTACCTCGCCCACAATAATCATATGGGTTCCCACATCCATGGAGGATACAACACGGCAGGTGAACCGGGCACAGACGCCTTCTGTGGGGTATGGATTATAGAGACTGTCCCGCCCCTGCGGAATGCCGTCGAATTTCTCCACATCCTTGCCGCACTGAAACCCAAAACGCCGAATCAGATCCATTTCCACATCGTCGGAAAGTACCACCGCGGAAAATGTGCCGGATGTCTCAATCAGTTTAAATGTATAGTTTTCCTTGTTAAGAGCAATGGATAACCTGGCGGGAGATGATGTGACCTGGGTCAGAGTGTTGATGACACAGCCGCTTTCCTTGCCGTCTGCGCTGGTGGAAATAATGTAAACACCGTAACTTAATTTGAAAAATGCTTTTGAATCCATAAAATGTACCCCTCCTGTGTCTCATTTGCCTTTTCGGCTATAGTTTGATTTTACCACGTATAATTGATAATATGTAAGATATTTGTATTGTATCATATAAATTCCATAAAATCAATAATAATTACTATTATTATAAAAATATTATTTTCAGCAATATTATTTTCAGGCGGTTTCTTATTTGGGGTTACTTTGATACAATGATTGTGGAAGACAGTCTGGAGAGAGTTCTTGGGAGAAAGAAGTATATATGAAAGGACAGGCGGTAAATGGGTGTGCTTGAAAATAAAAAGCTTGAGAGTAACAATATTGTCATTATGAATTTTTCGGGAGCATATGAAAAGCAGGAATTTTACAGGGATATGGGCGCTGTGTGGCTGGATCTTAGAGATATACAGGGCACTAATTGTTACTGTGATGAGGAGGCGGAGGCAGCCATTAAGGAGAGAATCCGCCCAATGGGGCCCTCCGGAATCCACTTCCTGGATTCAGGAAATTACCATTATATGAGTAAAATATGGCTGGATAAGGTAGAGGGAGAATTTGAGCTGCTGGTGTTCGATCACCATACAGATATGCAGATGCCTATGTTTGGGAATATCCTGTCCTGCGGCGGTTGGATTCAGGCTGCTTTGGATACAAATAAGGGGCTGAAGCGGGTCTATCTGGCAGGGCCGCCCTGTATGGAAGGGGAAGCTGACGGGAAGCGGGTTGTTGGGATCCATGAAGAGGAACTGAAGGTGCCGGGGTGTATCAGCCGTTATATGGAGGACTCCGGGCTGCCTCTTTATATATCCCTGGATAAGGATATTCTGAACCGATCCTGTGCGGTCACCAATTGGGACCAGGGAGAGACACAGCTGGAGGATGTGCTGGCCTGCATAAAAGAGGCGGCGTCCTGCCGCAGTATAATAGGAGTGGATGTATGCGGGGAAGACCCGGAAGATCCGGAACAGGAGGGAATCAGGGCCAGCCAAATCAATCAGGATACAAACAGGGAGATTATCTGTAAATTAATGGAAGTTTGTGGTATACTGTGTCCATGATGAGGGGCAGCAGGATGGATTGATGCAGAAGCGGTGAGAAAGAAACGAGGTAAGTGCACATGAAACCGGTGATTGGAATTATACCATTAGTTGACGAGGAAAAGGACAGTATCTGGATGTTACCCGGATATATGGATGGAATCCGCCGGGCAGGCGCAATTCCCATGATATTGCCGCTTGTGTGTGACCAGGCGGATTTACGCCAGATAAACAGTATGTGCAGCGGGTATCTGTTTACAGGCGGACATGATGTGGATCCATCTCTATATGGTGAGGAGAAGAGTGCTCTGTGCGGGCCTGCCTGTGTGGAGAGGGACCGGCTGGAACAGAGCGTGTTCCGTATGGCGTGGGAGGACCACAAGGCAGTGCTTGGAATCTGCCGGGGTCTGCAATTGATTAATGTTCTGATGGGAGGCACTCTGTTTCAGGACCTGCCCTCCGAATTTCAGGGTACGTGCAGCATAGAGCACCACATGAAGCCGCCCTACAGCCGTACCTGCCATCAGGTGGAGCTGGTGCAGGAAGGACCGCTATACAAACTCCTGGGTAAGAGCAGCATGGGTGTGAACAGTTATCACCACCAGGGAATCAGGAAATTGGCTCCGGGGCTTAAGGCCATGGCTGTGGCAGAGGACGGACTGGTTGAAGGGATATATGCGGCTGACAGGGAGTACATACAGGCTGTGCAGTGGCATCCGGAGTTCATGGCTCCGGATGACGGGGATGCGGGAAAGATATTTCGATCATTTATAGAAGGAAGTAAGGGACATGCATAAAGATTTGACTACAGGTTCCATTACAGGAACCATGCTGCGGTTCGCACTTCCCATGATAGCAGGAAATCTTTTGCAGCAGTTTTATAATATAGCGGATACACTGATTGTAGGCCGGTATCTGGGGGTACAGGCACTGGCGGCTGTTGGGGCCGCCTATGCGCTGATGTCATTTCTTACCTCCATTCTTCTAGGGCTGTGTATGGGAAGCGGAGCTGTGTTTTCCCTGCGCTTTGGTGAAAAAAATGAGAGAATGCTTAAATCCAGCATATTCGTGTCGTTTGTACTGGTAGCGGCAGTGGCTCTGGTTCTGAATACAGCGGTTTTCCTGTTTATTGACCCAATTATGTACCTGTTGTGTGTGCCCGTGGAAATCTATGGCCTTATGAGAGAATATCTGTGGGTCATATTTTTTGGCATCAGCGCTGTGTTTTTGTACAACTATTTTGCCTGTCTGCTGAGAGCCGTAGGGAACTCTTTTATACCGCTGGTGTTTCTTGGCATTTCAGCCCTGTTGAATGTGGGATTGGATTTGGTATTTGTCCTTGTCTTTAAATGGGGTGTTGCCGGTGCCGGAGCAGCCACTGTTGTTTCCCAGTTTGTGTCAGGCATTGGAATCTGTCTGTATACATATTTAAAGATGCCTGAATTCAGGATAAACAGAAGCCATATGAAAATGGACCGGAAGGTCCTGGCGGAAATATCCGGTTTTTCATTTTTGACCTGCGTTCAGCAGTCTGTGATGAATTTCGGCATATTGATGGTTCAGGGGCTGGTCAACAGCTTTGGCGCTGTGGTCATGGCGGCATTTGCGGCAGTAGTGAAAATAGATTCCTTTGCATATATGCCGGTGCAGGATTTCGGAAACGCGTTTTCCACTTTCATAGCCCAGAATTATGGGGCCGGCAGGCATGACCGGGTGGAAAAAGGAATCAAAAGCGCTGTCACTGCCTCCGTCCTGTTCTGCCTGGTGATATCGTTTATTGTATGTGTGTTTGCAAGGGACCTGATGCTTATTTTTGTACAGCCCCGGGAGGCTGAGATATTGGCGGTGGGAGTGCAGTACCTTCGGATTGAGGGGACATTTTACTGCGGTATTGGATGTCTGTTCCTGCTGTACGGCCTGTACCGCGCTGTGAGAAAACCGGAGATGTCCGTGGTGCTGACAGTCATTTCATTGGGAACCAGGGTAGCTCTCGCTTATATCCTGTCAGCAATTCCCGGCATTGGTGTTGTGGGAATATGGGTCTCAGTGCCCATTGGATGGTTTTTGGCGGATTGTACCGGGTTTGCGTATTATTGGATGAAGCGCAGGACGATATTGGGCGAGGGTGGAAATTAAGGATGGGTATAAAGGTGGCAATTAAAACTTCTTGACTTAAAGTTAACTTCAAGTGATATGATGATGAGAGATAACAAAACGAGAGGAGATTTGCATATGAGTAAAAATGTATTGGTTATATCGGCAAGCCCAAGGAAAGGCGGTAATTCCAATACGCTTTGCGATGAGTTTATCCGCGGTGCACAGGAATCCGGAAATCATGCGGAAAAGATTTTTCTGGCCAGTAAGAACATCCAATATTGTATAGGATGCGGCGTCTGTAATACCACTCATAAGTGTGTTCAAAAGGATGACATGGCAGAGATATTGGATAAAATGGTGGAAGCGGATGTCATTGTATTGGCCACGCCGGTGTACTTTTATACCATGGATGCACAGATGAAAACATTGATTGACCGTACAGTTCCCAGGTATACAGAAATTCAGAATAAGGATTTTTATTTTATATTGGCTGCCGCGGATACGGAACAGAACATGATGGAGCGCACCATTGAAGGATTCCGGGGATTTACACAGGATTGTCTGACTGGAGCCAGGGAGAAGGGAATTATTTATGGAACTGGTGCCTGGCAGGCAGGAGAAATCAAGGGGACGCCTGCTGTGAAGCAGGCATATGAGATGGGAAGAAATGTTTAGTTGAAAAGTAGAATGCATGATGGGCCTGAGGGTGTGTCATGCATTTTTTGTGCCCGGCAAGTGGATGGTCCTTTGGGAGAATTTTCATTTTCCATTGTATAAATTATTTATGAGGTATAGATGTATGTGACTTATAGTCCGTTGATAAATAAGTCACATTTCGTTACTCTTACCTGTAAGAGAGGTGAGGAAGATGGAGGTTTCTGGTGATATAAAAATAAAAGTTGGAAGCAGGATACGCCAATTAAGAAAAAAGCTGTTATTAAGTCAGGAGTCTTTGGCGTTTAAGGCAGGCTTGGACCGTACCTATATTGCATCTGTCGAAAATGGAAAACGGAATTTATCAATTATGAGCCTTGAAAAGATAACTGTGGCATTGGAATGCTCCATGGCGGAATTTTTTGAGACATTTGAATAAGCAGATGAGATTTTATGTGAGGGATGGAGTATTGTATGAAAGCCTCAGACCTTATGAGGGTAAACGACTTAATGTTCGTAGAGAGTATGAGCCGGATAGGGCCTTCTTGACATGGCATAGAACACATTTGCTATTAAAATATAACGATGGTGTAAACCGGATTTTAAGCAATGGATCATTTGATTAGATTTTTCTGTAAAGTTGGGGGAAACGGATGAAAAATATTGAAGTAGCAGCCGCGATTCTACATAAGAATGGAACCTTTTTAGGCACCCAAAGAGGCTATGGAGAGTTTGAAGGCAGTTGGGAATTTCCCGGCGGGAAAATTGAAGCGGGAGAGTCTCCCCAGGCAGCCTTATCCCGGGAATTAAAAGAAGAGCTGGGTATAGACGCTGTGGTGGAACGATTTTTGATGACAGTTGAATGTGAGTATCCCCGATTCCATCTGATGATGCATTGCTATTTGTGCTCAATTGCAGAGGGAACAATTCATCTGAAGGAGCATAAATCAGCCCGTTGGATGACCAGGGAACAGTTTGATGATGTAGAGTGGCTTCCGGCAGACTTGGATGTTATCAAAAAAATCAGAAGTATGGATATAGACAGTTTATCTTGATGTAATCATGTGGTGAAGAATGGGAGGTCTTTCCTTGAGCCAGATTTGGTACGCTGCTTTCAGCGAAGATTTTGTGGAGCAGGCACAGCAAATATTTAAAAAGTTGGATAAGGATGTAATCGTCACGGTATGGGACCCGGAACTGGTTCCGGAGATGCTGAGGCGCGGGGTCAGTGTTATATTGGGCAGAGGGGCCACAGCACTGCGCATCCGCAAGGTAGTGGATTTGCCGGTGGTGGAGATCCCCATCCCCTTTGAGGATATGGTAGATACTCTGATTGAGGCCAGCCGCTATGGAAAAAATATCGGGGTCATTGGGTATAACAATCTTCTCAGCGGCCTGGAACGGTTAAATCCCATACTGAATGTAAACATACGGCAGATTTTTGCCGTGGATGAAGACGATACCTACCATCAGATCCAGAAGCTTAAAAATGAAGGGGTGGACGTGATTGTGGGCGGACTCATCCAGACGCGTTATGCCAGAGAACTGGAACTGCCGGCAGTCCGCATTGAGCTGACGGACAAGTCATTGTCTTATGCGTGCCAGGAGGCAGAGAAGCTGATTGCCACGGTCAAGGCTGCTACCAGAAAGGCAGAGGAGCTTAAGACCATTCTCAATACCACCAATGAAAAGTATGTGGCAGTTGACATAAAAGGGAATATCACCTGGATGAACCGCGTAGCCAAACCCTATCTGCCTAATCCGGGCGGACTGGTTTATGATACACCTATATCAGAGGTTCTGCCCGCCTTTGAGGCAGTCCATGACGTATTGGCAACAGGAGAGGAAATCATACAGGAAACAGGCTCCATTAATGGCGCGGACATTCTCTATGATATGATTCCCTTAACTTATAAAAATGGAGAGATTTTGGGTGTGGTTATCACTTTCAACGACGCGGGAACCATTACCAGAGGGGAACATAAAATCAGGGGTAAAGGCATAAAGGGATTCCAGGCCACCTATTCGTTTAAGGATATATGCGGAAGCAGCCAGCAGATGAATCAGTGTATCCAGCATGCAAAGCGGTACGCCCATACGGACCTGACCGTACTTTTGCTGGGGGAGACAGGCTCAGGTAAGGAAATGTTTGCCCAGAGTATGCACAATGCCAGCAGCCGCAGAAACGGACCCTTTGTTGCTGTAAACTGCGCAGCCCTTCCCGAGGGAATTCTGGAGAGTGAGCTTTTTGGGTATGATGACGGTGCATTTACCGGTGCCAGGCGCAGCGGAAAGATGGGACTCTTTGAGCTGGCCCATAACGGGACTATTTTTTTGGATGAGATAGGGGAAATGCCTATGTCCCTCCAGAGCAGGCTGCTGCGCGTTCTGCAGGAACGCAAGGTCATGCGCCTGGGCGACGACCGGGTCTTTCCCGTGAATATCAGGATATTTGCAGCTACCAACAAAAATCTGATTGAGCTGGTGAAGGAGCGCAAATTCCGGGAGGATTTGTTTTACCGCCTTAATGTGCTGACTCTAAAGATTCCCTCGCTCAGGGAACGGGTGGAGGATATACC
>JAJQEA010000267.1 GCA_021201905.1 Clostridia bacterium | reverse complement strand
CCCCAGGAGTACTGGGGCCAGAATCCGATGCCAAGCCCGGCCGCAATCAGGTTTCTGACAGACTCTGTGGTATCACTTTCAAAAATCACATTGGGGACAAAATCTGCCTCTGAAAAGTAACTGTTGCATATCTGGCGGATGGGCCTGGAACCGGCCAGGCATATGTATCCCGCGTTTCTTGTATCAGCCAGGTTAATGGAATCCTTATCCCCATAAGGAGAGTGGGTGGGAACGGCCAGATACAGATCTTCCTCCAGCATAACCATGTAATCCTCATAGTCGGTATTTTTTATGTCGGACCGCACCGCGGACACACATAAATCATAGTCGTCATGGTTCTCGGCCTGGTACAGCTGGAAGTTCACATCCGGCCGCAGGGCCCTGTAAGCAATAATCCGGTTGGTGATCAGCGTGGAGGCAGCCAGCAGCTTTAAGTGGATGGTGTGGCTGGATATGTACTGGTCAGCCCTCAGCTCGCCGGGAATCCGGTCCAGGGCGCTTACAATGGGAATCAGACGCTTTTGAAGAAGGCGTCCGGCTTCATTCAGTTCCACACTTCTGCTTTTTCTCTCAAAGAGCGGCACACCCAGCTCTGCTTCCAGCCGGTGGATGGCCTGGGAGAGGGCCGGCTGGGCTATCTGAAGATGTTCGGCCGCCTTTGTCATGTGCTGGTATTCGGCGGCTGTCAAAAAATATCGTAATTGCAGTAATTCCATTTGTCACCTCTGAGATATGATTTTACGGACAGGGAATTCCTGTCCGGGTATCCGATTATTATATAACAGAATTAAAAAAATGCATTCAAAATTTGAACGAGAAAAAAACTCACATTAATTTCCGGCAGAGAGAAAAAGACTCGATATCAAAGAACGAAAAAAACTCATGGAAAATGAGAATTATTCCCTGTTTCAGCTATTGTAATCGGACATTGGGTCTGATAATATTATATATAGGTTAGCAATGACTAACTGCAAGCGAAATGATAAGCGAAATTTTGAGACAGCCGGAGGTAATACGTGAGCAAAGAAACCTTACATCTAATGTTGAAGCTGAATCCGGAAGAGTTGGATACCCAGGTGGCATTGCAGTGCGCGCCCTTACTCACAGGTGTGAAGATATCAAATCTGCTGACAGTGGAACGTTCCAAGAGGACGGCGGTTCTGGAATTGTTTAAGGAAACAGCCGTGTCCTGCTGCATTCTGTATGAATCATCTGAGAAAACCACATTTCTTCTTTATATCAGGCAGGCGCTTCTAGGGTATCTGGCCCGGCCTGAGGTAACGGCGCTTATGGAGCGGTTCGGTTACAGGGGATGGGATTTGGAGGAGATTTTGAGCCTTGTGTCCATCAAATATGAGGAGCACATGGAGGACCGCGCCGGGTTCCCCCATGAGATAGGATTGCTGCTGGGCTTCCCGGCAAAGGATGTGACAGGATTTATCGAGAACAACGGAAAGAACTTCCTCTATATGGGATACTGGAAGGTTTATTCGGATCTTCCCGAGTGCAGGCGTACATTTCAGGCCTACAACCATGCCCGTGAGCACATAATCCATATGGTTTCCCGCGGTATGAAGATTGATGGAATCTTAAGGATACACAATCTGAAGCAATATAAATCAATGACAATATAAGGAGGATACACGACATGAATCAGATCACGGTAGTTTACTGGTCACAGACAGGTAACACGGAGGCCATGGCCAATGCGGTGGCGGAAGGCATCAGGGAGGCGGGAAAGGAGGCCCTTGTGACAGAGGTCTCCAATATATCGGCGGATGCTCTGAAGGATGCAGGTGTTTTTGCCCTGGGGTGCCCGGCTATGGGAGACGAGGTCCTGGAGGAGGGCGAGATGGAGCCGTTTGTGACAGAGGTGGAGGCCTTTACTTCAGGTAAGCATATTGGTCTCTTTGGCTCCTACGGATGGGGAGATGGAGAGTGGATGCGCCAATGGCAGGCACGCATGGCTGGTGCAGGCGCAGATGTGGTGGGAGGGGAAGGCGTGATTGCCCAGGAGACTCCAGATGAAGAGACGCTGAACCAGTGCAGGGAATTGGGGAAGGCGCTGGCGGCGGCAGAAGCATAATTTTACGCTGAAAACATATCGGAACAAAAACACATCGGGCAAAAAAAACATATCAGATATTTGGGCAGACCTTTCGGTTTGCCTTTTTCTGGTGCTATGGTATAATGTATGAAACAGTAATTGGAACAGATTGCAGGCGTGATTCAGGAGAATTCCGTTATGGCCGGGGAGAGCGCGGCTGCCGGCGAGGAGCTTTCTGCCCGGGCCCTGTTGCTGAAAGGACGAATCGGGCGGTTTCACCTTGACACCTACACAAAGTAGGTGTAAACTACAGGTAAGAACTACAAAATGTAGGTGAAAGGGGTAGGTCATATGGAGAAGGAGATATCGCTGCCTGAGGCGCAGATGGAGGTCATGGAAGTCATCTGGGACAAAGGAGGAAGGGCCATGTTCGGAGTTCTGGGTGAGGAAGTGGAAGCCAGGGGAAAGTCATGGAAGCCCAATACCATTCTGACGCTGTTATCCCGTCTGGCCGAAAATGGTATGCTGGCCGTGCGCAAGCAGGGAAGACTGAACGAATATATTGCCCTGGTGTCCAGGGAGGAGTACCAGCAGGCCCAGGCCCGGCTTCTGGTAGACCGGGTATTTGGCGGTGACACCAAGCATCTGATTTCAGCTCTGGTCAGCCAGGAATATCTGACAGAGGAGGATTATGAGGAGCTGAAGGCGTTTTGGGAGAAGGGAGGGGACAAGGGATGAACATGTACCTGAGGTTGCTCTTTACCCTGTCACTGTCAGGAACAGCCCTGATTTTGGTACTCCTGGGGGCCACACGGATATTTGGCAGGCACATGGGGCGCAGATGGCAGTATTATATCTGGCTGGCGGCCGTGCTCAGGCTGCTTTTACCCATACCATCCCCGGCTGGCTTTATTTTTCCAGATGCTTTGAGAAGCGGGATGCATTCCGGCCTTTTTCAGATGGGGGCAATCCTCATGCCTGGATGGACGGACTTTCCGGAATCAGTGGGCGCGCGGAAGAACCGCAGGGAGCCCGTGAGGTGAGAGAACGTGAGGTGGGAGCCCGTGAGGCGGGAGAACGTGAGGCACAGACCGGCGCAGGGACAGAAGGACGGCCTGAAATGCCAGGACCGGGGCTGTTTCTCCTTGTGCTGTGGCTGTCTGTGGCTGCTGTATTGATGGGAAGAAAGATATGGAATTACAGGTATGTGGTCAGGCTGTGCAAGAGGAATGAATCCCAGGCCGGTGCATCTAAGGATAGTGTCTGTGATGCCGGGCTGGAGACATACGGCGCACCGCTGGAGGAAGCCTGCCGTGTATGCGGACTGAACAGGAAACCTGGGCTGATAGTCAGCCGGGCCGTTCCTTCGCCGGTGACCGTGGGCCTGGCGTCCCCTGTTGTCATCATGCCCGCTGATTTCCCGGCGGACGGGGCTTATTATGTATTCCTGCATGAAATCACCCACATCAGGCGTCTGGATGCGTTTTACAAGTGGATGGTGGAGGCGGTCGTATGCCTGCACTGGTTTAACCCGGCTGTATATGTGCTGCAAAGGGAGGTGTCACGGGCCTGCGAACTGTCCTGTGACGAGTCGGTCATCCGCCATATGGATGGCAGGAATAAACACCTCTACGGCGAGATTCTCCTCACCGCCCTCGGGCGCCGTACCATGCCTCTGCGTACAGATATGGGACTTCCTCTCAGTGAAAATGCAAAGTGGATGAAGGAAAGGCTGGTGTCCATCATGGAATTCAGAAGGAGAAGCAGGAAATGGTCCCTGGCAGCCTGTATCACGTCGGCTGCAATCGTGTCCTTGGCTGTGCTGTGCGGATTTGCGCCTTTGCAGAGGGAACATGGGACGGATGGGACAAAGACTGTTCTGGCAGGCGCTGCAGAACGGCTGGGCTCCAGGACGATGAAGGGAATTGAGAAAACAGATACGTCTGGCAAGTCAGATACATCTGGCAAGGCCGGTGGAGGTTCCACTGACTCGGAAAAGATCAGCTGGAATGAGTATGAGGACGTGCGCCGTGCCCCGGACCAGAAAAGCCTTCAGTCAAAAATGTTCTGGGCCAATGGCTATATCGTGGCCTTGGCCTGGAACGTGGACCCCGGACAGTATGACGTGGTCCGGCAGGTTGACGGAAAGCCTTTATGCTTTACCGGGAGAACGGAACAATATGCGGATGACAGTACCATAGCCGAGGCAGTGCGGCTGTCCATTGAAACGCAAAAGCTGAGTAAGAGCAAATACGGGTTTCAGCCGGAACAGCTGGTCCTGTTGGGCGTGGCAGGACCCTTTGACGGCCCGGCGGATGAACTGGCCCGGCAGTTTTATGAGGCAGATAATCTGTCTTACTTTGCAGCTGTGGCAGGCAGTGTCAGCCCGGAGACCTGTGCCGGCATGATGGAGCAGTTTTATGACAGGGAGCAGATAACGTATTTTTCCGTTATTTCAGGAAACCAGGACCCATCCCTTAAGGCCGGGAAAAAGGAGATGGCAAAAAGGGCCGCAGAGGCCGGGAAACCAGATTTTTTCTCCATATTGGAGGATGAGCTGACGGATGCCGAAAAGGCGGAAATCGCCTGGAATGCGTACCAGGAGGACCATGTGGATATATTCTATCTGACATATGAGGCATTAAACCAGGAACAGGCCGGTGAAATCGCCAATCAGGCATATGAAGAGGACCGTTTGGAATATTTCTATGCCCTTAAGAAAAAGCTGTCATCCGGCCGGCTCTCATCCCTGAAGGAACGCGCCTCAAGGGATGGAAAGCAGGAGTTTTTATACGTGCTGGATTGACCGTGCAGCGCAAATGTGCGGCTGCCAGCCGTGTAATATACAATATGAAAACAAGAGGATTGAATCATGCAGGAAAAGACAGACCAGCAGATTTATGAAGACTTTGCCGCACAATTATGTGAATGGGGAAAGAGCGGGGCCTTGCCGGCCTCCGGGAACCAGGATATCCGATACGGCCTGGAATTACAGAGAAAGCGGATGGAAAAATACCATGTAAAAATTGAGTACAGGCTGAATCTCCGGGAGGGACGCCAGGAACATGTGAGCTCCGCGGCGTTTTCGGATCTGCACTACACCAATAAGCTGGTATGGAAGGCATTCCGGAAAGAGGCGGATTACTTTAGAGAGGGCAGAAAGTGTCTGTCCGTGAAGGACAATCAGCTCCTTTATACCATCGTGACATGGCTCAATGGCGGAACGGACCGGGCTCCGTACATCTGCCCCAACTGCGGCGCGGTGAGCCAGGTAAGTGAATTGCTGGAGGGCTGTCCCTACTGTCATACACGGTTTTTGATGTCGGATCTCTATCCGAAGGTAACGAATTATTATTTTCTCCGGGATTACGGGCTGGGAGAGCAGGAGGCCGGAAACAGCGTCAGAAAGTGGATGGTTGCAGGCGCAGCGGCGGGAATGGTGCTGCGGCTTCCGGGAATCCTTCTGGGGCTGTTTCATGGGGAAAACCTCTTTTTCCTGCTGCTTTCCACCTTGCTTACAATGGGAGTTACAGCCGGTCTGGGATATTTTGCCCTGTCCCTGAGTCTTGCATTCAGGGTGTTTAAGGACGGTTTTAAGCAGGCTCCCAGGGCAGCTGCTCAGATAAAGGCGAAAAAGGAGCTGACCAGTTTCATGAAACAGTTTGATCCCGGCTTTACCTTTGAATACTTTTTCGGCAAGGTGCAGTCTCTGGTGAAGATTCTCATGTTTGCCGATGACAGGGAAAATCTGGCTGTTTATGAGGGACGGCCGGAGGAATGCAGCTTTGACGACATTGCGGACGCCCAGTTTGAGGGTGCTGTCAGCCTGAATGCCTGCCGGGTGGAGGGAGATTACTGCCATTTGGATTTGGGAGTATACATGACAGATGTGTACTGCCGGAATCAGGGACTGCACCAGCAGTCGGACCGGTTCCGAATCGGCCTGTGCCG
This sequence comes from Clostridia bacterium, assembly GCA_021201905.1. GTDB lineage: Bacteria > Bacillota > Clostridia > Lachnospirales > Lachnospiraceae > Enterocloster. Next base: position 3,678 of record JAJQEA010000267.1, on the reverse strand, counting down.
GAATATAAGCCATCCCGTGGACTATGGTTTCTCCATAAAAGGAGTAAGCTGCAAAAGCTGCGGAGCCAGCTTCGATGCCACCAGGGAGCGTCTGTGCCCGTATTGCAGGAGCCGCTATGATTTGAAGGAGGATGACTGGGTTATTACATATATACGGAGACAGCCATGATTTCCGGCCGGCAGAAACTGCTCATCAGGGCGCCGGGAACCACAAGAATCATAGGCGTGGCCGGAATGGTATTCGGGGGTCTGATGGCGTTTTGGTGCTACCGTGATTATCTAAGGGGCAATGAGACGGCGTCGGTGGGCATGTCCCTGGGATTTTTGCTGATTTTTGGCACCATGGGTTTATGGCTTTGGTGTTATGGGTGCAGGATGCTTCTGGTCAGAGGGGAGGAGGTCCTGTTCCGGGATATATTTTTCAGGAAGCACAGGTTCGTCCTGGATGATATACGCAGTGTGAGATGGGGCCATGACGGCTTTGTCTTTTCAGGCAGTACCGGTAAGCTGTTTAAAATTTATGATTACGGCGCGGACTGTAAGCTGTTATTGAATATATTGGAGGAGCGGGGCGTGCAGATGGACCTTCCGGGGCAGATACTCAGCCCGGAGCAGATTGCGGCGGACCATCCGTGTCCTGACAAGCGCCGGTTTACGGTTTGGGCTTCCCCGTGGCTTCCAAAGGGGGTGTCCGGGATAGAGGTGAGAGGCAGACAGCTTGCTGTGTCCCGGCTGTTCCGGAAGGAGTTTACATGCAGATGTTTGAATGTTACGGAAATACGGCTGAAGGAAAGCAGGGAGGGAAGGCTGAATGCCCGGATGTATGGCGGGAAAGGAAAGTGCCTGGCAAAGATACGTGATTTTTCAGCCGATGTTTCTGATGTACGCCGCGCATTTGCATTTCTGCGCCACATGGCGGAGCTTGGCATTCCCGTAAAGGGAACGGAGAAAACAAGCGAGTATGCGCAGTGCCTGATGCAAAACAGGTTTGTGTCCAATTCAGAAGGACAATCTCTCTTCCAGGAGGAATATGAGAGGCTCTGCCCTCTGCTTGGCAGGTACGCATCGGTTTTTTCGAATTTGGGAATACAGCTGGAATACGGACCCATTGACAGAAAGCAGAAGGAGGAGCTGGAGAAGAGCCTGGCGCTGGGAAGGATTGCCCATGATACATTTAACCGCGGATTTTTCTTTTGTCTTTGGAAAGATAAGAAGCTGCTTGTGGATAAAAAGGCGTCCCTGCCGCTGGCTGAGATGGTGATGATACTGGCAGAGGCGCCGGAAATAGGGATGGCAAGGCATGAGGAACAGGACAAGAAGGCCCCATACCTGGAAGAATCCCTCATGGCAGATGTAGAGAACCTTCTGTACATCCGGCCAGTACCGAAGTCCGCTATAAAACAGATGCTGGAATACTTCCTGAATAAAGTCAAAAAGAAACAAATATATGTATCCGACATTACAAGGGCGTCTATTTCTCCCGAAGTCTGACCTTATTCCTGGCGCTGCGCCTTCTCTCGTCCTCCAGTGCGGCATAGTGGCGCTTCGTGGTATTGACGTCAGAGTGGCCCAGCACATCGGCCACCAGGTAGATATCGCCTGTCTCGCGGTACAGGTTGGTGCCATAGGTGCTGCGCAGCTTGTGCGGGGTGATGGGTTTTAAGGGAGCCACGGTGCGGGCATACTTTTTAACCAGATTTTCCACGCTGCGCACGGCCATTCGCCTGCGCTGCAGGGAGAAAAAGAGGGCGTCCTCATGTCCCTGTTCCGGGATGATGCGGTCGCGTTCCTCCAGGTAGTCTAGGAGGGCGTCCTCCACCTCTGTTCCAAAGTATACGGTCACCTCCTTGCCGCCCTTGCGGTAGATGCGGATGCCGCCGTTTTTAAAGTCAATGTCGGAGATGTTCAGCCCCACACATTCGGACACACGGATTCCGGTTCCCAGAAGGAGGGTAAGGAGGGCCAGGTCCCGCGTCTTTGTTTTCGCATGGTAACTTTTCTGCTTATCGGTCAGCTTGTCACCCTGTTCCACCTCGTCCAGAAGAAGGGCCACCTCATCCACGTCCAGCCGGATGATTTCCTTTTCATGGAGCTTGGGCAATTGTACCAGGGCGGCCGGATTGTTCTTAATCCGTTCATTCCTGTAATAGTAATTGTAAAAGCTTTTCAGGGAAGATATTTTGCGCATGATTCCCCGTTCCTTGTTCATGACCTCCTGGTTCTTGTCATTGAAACGGTATTTCAGGTATTCCATATATTCCTCAAAATCCGTGACAGACAGCTGGTCCAGATGGTCCAATGTGATATCCTTGACCGTAATCCTGGCAATGGCCGGATTTTCCTTATGGAGGAAATCAAAGAACACATGGAGGTCATAGGCATAGGCAATCCTGGTTCTGGAAGATGTCCTGGGCTCGATTCCGCGGAAAAAGTCACCGCAGAACGGCGGCAGGTCTTTTATCAGATTGCGCAGCCGCAGAATGTTTTCCCGGTCTACCTGTTCATGGTATGATAATTGACTCATGTAAGTGGATGCCTCATTTCATAAAATAATTTTGCCGCGTCAGACGCGCTATAAGATATATTGTAGCGTCAATTGCAAATGATTGTCAATTGATTGTTTTTTACTTATGGATTTTGTTGTATAATAGAGCAATTCAGGGAAACAGACAGAGAAAGAAGGTAACATGGAATTAAAATTAGAATTTGACAGCCAATCCTGGGGCGTGTCCATCTTCCTTCCCGAGGGGACAAAGCCGGAGAAAAAGGCGGTGGATGAACTGAAGTCAATGATGGAGCTTGCCGGGACCGTGGAGCGGATGAAAGAGTCCGGCGTTTTTTCGGAGGAAAAGGAAGCCTCTGTCGTAAAAGCAGCGGTGACCCCGGACTTTCACAAGGGGGCCGGCATTCCCATCGGCACAGTGCTGATGACAGAGGGATTCGTGATACCCCAGGCCATGGGAAATGACATTAACTGCGGCATGAGGCTCTATACCACGGATTTAAAGGAGGGAGAGCTGGAGGGCTGCCTGACGTCCCTTCTGCCCCAAATCCGCCGTATCTTTTTTGAAGGCGGACGCGGTATACCCATGAACGGAATCCAGAGGGAGGCCATGCTGAGACATGGGCTTACGGGATTGCTGGAAACCTCCGGGGAGGCTGAGGGAAGGGGGATATGGTCCCTTTATGACAGGGATGAACAGGAGAAGGCCCTGGAACACACTGCCTTTAAGGACAGCCTGGATGCGGCCGGCACAGAGGGCCTGGGAGATTTTATAGGGGACGCCCATACATTGTCCTATGATGACCAGATCGGATCCATCGGAGGCGGAAATCATTTTGTGGAGATGCAGCGCGTGGCGGAGATTTACGACGGCCGGACAGCCAATGCATGGGGAATCAGGAAGGGAAGTATACTGGTCATGATCCACACCGGTTCTCTGACCATCGGCCACCAGAGCGGCAGAATCAACCGGATCATAACAAAGGAGCTGTATCCAAAAGGAGTTCCCCATCCGGACAACGGAATCTATCTTTTGCCTGAGAGTGAGGGAATGGAAATAAATGGAAGCTGGAAGATTCCGGTAAGCGATGAAACAGACAGTCCATGGCAGCGTTTCTGCAATACCACATACAATGCCGCCAACTTCGGGTTTGCCAACCGGTTATTCCTGGGAC
>JAJQEA010000370.1:6371-9681 GCA_021201905.1 Clostridia bacterium | reverse complement strand
GAATTATATCGAAATATTGATTTCGGAATATTTGATAAGAATTATAATATTCTACTCTTAATTGAATTAAATGATATATCACATCAACAATACAAACGGCGAGAAAGGGATATGAAAGTAAAAGAAATTGTTAAACAAGCTGATATAAAACTTATTAATTTTTATACAGATAAACCTAACAAACCAGAATATGTAACAAAAAGAATCATGAATGAACTTGCGATATTTACACCATTTTGCGAAGAAAATCAAATTGAGCAAGATACAAGAGATAAATCCCCCCTGTAACGCACCAGGATGGACGAGAACGGATTTTAGCGATATCATGTAAGAAGAATATCAAGGAGGACAGTAAAATGGATAATGAGACAATCGAAGCAATCAGACAATTATTAAAACCAATACAAAATCAACTGGAGGATTTAACTATTAAGGTCGATACAATGCGATTAGAAATGAAAACATCAGAACGTTCCATCAGAAAAGATATACACTTTCTAAATGATGGAATGGATACCCTGGTAGAAGTAATGGAAGCAAAAGGAATTTTACCAAAGGTAGAATAACAACGAATCCCCGGCTCTATGCCGGGGATATCTTTATATTATGTAACACAATCTTCCTCCAGGCAATTCCGGATGACAGCTGGAGCCAGGATAATTATGTGTTACAATTCTTCTTTATGCTTCATTGCAACCTTACAACGACTTTCCGTGTATTCCAACAGTTCATCCAAAGAACGAAGCTTACTTTCTACATTCCTTAAATCACGCTTGATGCCATCCCTCAAATCAGATAATTCCATAAATTCATTCCACTGCCTGTCAGCCATGGACTTATACATATCATACTTTTTCTGGACTTCCGGGAGACGGTCATGGCAGAAGAGTACCAGATTCTCAAACTTTGCGTTTAGGCTGTCACCTTCCATGGATTCCAATATCTGAGCTACCCGGTCAGAGTAGCGGAAGGAACGAATATTATTCTTTGTGTCTTTCATATTTTACCCCCATTCTGTAACACATTTTCACCTGCAGGTGGTTCCTGGCCAGGCCGGAGCCGGCGCGACTATGTGTTACTCTTCTTTGATTGCTCCGCGCTTGATAGCTTCAGCCAGCCCAACCGATACAAGCCTTGTAGCGAGCTCAGCCGGGGTGGAATAACATTCACAGTATTCCATGTACCTGCAAAGGTGGTCATATTGCTTCGGAGATAAATAAACATTGACTTTGATTTTTCCAATCAGTTTACCCATAAAAATTTCCCTCCTGATATCTTAATAACTGATTCCGCAACTTGTTAAAAACAGGACCGTCAATTTTAAAAGGACGCTCCAGGAGAAGAGCCTTGTATCTACGTTTTGTAGGGGCCGACATCTGGCGGAGATAATAGTCCATTTTATCAACGGGTTGTTCCGCAAGCAACTGAACAATGACTTTTGTCTCCGCAAGGTCAATCACTTTACGAGTATAGACATTGGGCCAACACCTGAGACAATCACTGTAATCCAGACTATCCAGCGTGACCTCAATCCGAGTGAGAGGATAATTAAGTTCCGCTTCTAACTGCTTATTATAAACCTTGACACGGCCTGGACTGGACATGGAACCTAAATACTCAGTAAAATCCTGAGCTGATTTATAAAACTGGCTGTATTTTCTATTATCTTTGATAAGCTGCACACAATCACGTCCATATGGCACATCAACTGCTAAATCCCACCTTTTAATCTTAATCGTATCAACACGGGAGAAAAGCTCCTGTAACAATTCTATCAGTATATCACTTATCTGGGACCGTAAGTCATGGAAAGCAACTTCCTCCTGAGTGAAGGGCGAGACAGTAGTACGCAAGAAACCGTCACCATAAGCAACCTCACCAAGTATTTTATTTGGGTTAAAATCCAGGAAACCCTGCAATACAGTATCCTTCTTAACTCCATTCATACAAAGGCCAAGAGAAAAACTCAATCCTTTAATACCAAACACATAAAGATATCGGTAATCAAAGTCTTTGAAAGATGTGTAAACCATGGAGCCAGGGAAAGAGGAAACAAGGGAGAGAAAGGACTCAACTTTTTCTATATCCGGGAACTCGAAGGAGTAGCGGAGAGAATCACAGGAATAAAATATACCATCCTCAACAAGCGGATTGAAGTGGTAAAGCATGGGCAGAACCTCCTGAAAAGATTGTTAAGAAACTATACAAAGTGAAAGAATTTTACAGGACTTCGGACCTAATTAGACAGAGGTCCGAAGTCGGTCCAGGAGGGGCGCCCGGGCTAAACCCGGGGCGCTCCCTCCTGAGCAGCTTGTTTATCTCTTTTTCGGAATATGAGATTGAATATATCGGAGCAAAAAGAAACCAAGCCGTATAATAAAAAGGCGAGTACAATGTAATACATACAAAAATTGCTCCCTTCGATTTGTATACGGAAGTTCTGGAATAGGACAGAGCACATATTCAGCATCCATAAGGGCAGGAGCATCAAAGGAATCAAAATATTTTGTATATTTTGGAATAAACGTCACCTTGATGGAACCAGCCCAAAAGAGCAGAAGAGAATCAAACTGCATATCATCAGCAAGATGTGATTCACCTGTACCAGAATCCGCATGAACAATAGTAATGGTTTTGTTAATACGGCGTGCGATAGAAAACACATTAAAATAAGACCGTATCAAATACATTTAGTCAGTAAGGTCACGAAGCTTTTTATCAATATCAAATGATTGAGAAAGCAGGTAGACCGTATGATGATAATGACGCTGTAATTTAAAGTAATCCCGGTATTCCTTCTTAAAAGATTTAAAATCCCTCGAATCCCATATCATGCCGACCTCATCAAGAAAGATAACAGCACCAGGAGGAATAGCCTTAAAACCAATGTCGTAAGGGTCAAACAGGTATGCTCCAGGGATAGGAACATTACTGTAAACAGGCCGGCCCGCTTTAAGATACCGTAAGGATAACTTTGTAAGAAGAGTGGTTTTACCACTACCTTTTTTGCCAAATATCATAATGAGCTTATACGGATTCCTGTAATGATAAGCAAAGGCCATAAACCCCAACACAAACACCATAAACATAAATATGTATTTCATCGCAAGCCCACCAACTTCCTAAAACAAAGAATAATCATACTGATAATCACAAATGAAAAAGGGAGCGATATAATGACCTCATCCCAAAGCACAGATTGCAGAAACCACATTATCAAGTCACCAAATGCATTTACAAAATCCATCATAATATCACCCCCTCAAATTTAAGCACTATGGAGCAACCGGAACATAGCAGCCATAGCAAA
>JAJQEA010000370.1:3701-6271 GCA_021201905.1 Clostridia bacterium | reverse complement strand
CTATGGAGCAACCGGAACATAGCAGCCATAGCAAAGCCTACAATAAACATCCCAAGATAGATAGCGCCTAAATCATCGGCGATAAGCCATCCCGTAAAAGATGTAAATGTAGTAAGACACCAGGTTATTAAAGATGTTACATTGCCTAATACGGTACTCATAAAATCATCCTCCTCTCAATTAACGTAAACCTCTAAAGGCAATTTTGACGAGTGATATAAACTCGTCTAACATATATAGCAAGATAAGGCATGCAATCACATACACTATATCTTCACTACCAGCAGGAATAGGGCCTATAAGCGCCGCGAGCTTTTCCAAAAGCATAATATAATCACCCCCAATGCAAAAAGACTGGAAACCGCAATATAATACGTTCGGTATGAAACATCAAGAGAACGCTGTATCTCAATATCCTCAACATAAAAATTCCCATAAGTAGTGCTAGAAGAAAGGGAAGTGGAAGAGGAACCGCGATAATAATAAGTCATATAAGACAAATAATCATAACGATATAAATTACTTGCGCTATTCCCAAGAATAGGATACAAAGTAAGATTTCTATAATTATAGTCAGTAGGGTCAAAGGTACTCGAAGGAAACAACCTACAAGTAATGTTACTGCCAGATACATTATAAAGGACCCTATTTTCACCAACATAAAGATACGGATATGTGTCAGCAGGTACAACAAGCGTATAAGGGCTACCATCAAACGTACCAGAAACCCATACTACATCATGAGTTGGTAAAGATATATCAGACGCATAAAAGCCAGCGTCATCAACAGAAAGAGAAAGAATCGTAACATCTTCCTCATTGTCCGGCGCATCCTCCATAGGGACCGCCTCAGACGACGACGCAACCAAAGGACCAGACATGGAATCACGGATAAGCTGGACCTCAGAGAGTATGTATCGCAAAACCATATCGTCCTCAAGATATTCAAAAGATTCTGCATTTTCAACCACCCTATCAAAATCAAATTCACTACGGGATGCATCAGAAGGAGAAGCAAAGTCTATATTCTCTAAAGCATCCAAAGAATCAATATCATCATCAAAATCACGCACAGCATTGGAAGGAGTCGCAGTACGTGCATAGGCAGGTACTGTATAAGCAAGAGACATAACAACCAGAGCACAAAATACAACAGACATACGCTTAAAATAATCAATGACCATGAGCCCTCCTTACAAGATTGACGATTCGCTTCAATATGGCAATGCCAAGGATGGAAATACCAATCCAACCAGCATCATAATACAGAAACAAATAGAACGATTTAACGGTATCGAAAAGCCATTTATAAAGCATAACAAGGACTTCCATAAAAATCCCCCTTACTATTTATAGTTATCAGACTTGTTAAGCCAGCGCTCATTTTCTGATTCAATCCGGTTAGCTTCAGACGCTTCATGCCGAAGGCTAAAAGACATAAGCTGGCCAATAAGAGCCGAAGCAACAACCCCAAGAATAGCAATAGCAACCAGGATATCACCCAGAGAGATACCATCCAGAAAGGGGAGGTCAAAATATAAAGCAACTAAATCCTTGAACATGGATACAACGAAGTTAAAAAAATCAACCATACATCATTCCCCCTTATTAATCAGATTAAAAATCACACACGTACCAACAAACAAGAGCGCAAAGGTCTTTAGATAGGCCGGAAGATAAGCAACAGCCGAAGCAATAAAGGCTAATGCAACAGGTATCTGAGTTATAATGGTTAGTATCATTTGAATGGCAGAAATGACAAAATTAATCACAAAGCCAATGAGATTCGCAATGCTATCAAAAAAATTAAACATAACATCACCTCCGAAACCGATGATACCCAATCAGCATCAAGACAAATATAAGGGTGAATGAGAGAGTAACAGGAATATTGAAACTACCCATATCCGTGAAAAGCGTCTGCCAGAAAGAACCAAGCCAGATACAAGCAGAAAGGATGCCACCTGTATTAACAAGATTATCAAAATCTGGCATAGAAAAGTCATTCAGCCAGCCTGAAGCAGTATCATTAATACCAGATTCGGCGGATTCATATTCCTGTAACTTGTTGTTCAGATTGTTACCAGATTCATCCAATTTACTGGAATCATACCCATTTGCCAATTTATCCGTATTTGCATTGTTATTGTTAATGATATTAGTGGTATTAGATTCCTCAGCGGCTATCATATCTTCTGTATTCGTCCGGTCAGCTTCCAATTGTTCCGTATGCTGCTGATTCATTTTATTAAATAAATTAGTAAATTCCCCGGCCAATTGATTCCAGAAAGCGGTGAGTTGAGCTGAAATGGTCTGTATCGTATTTTTGATAAGCTCTATAATCGTATCACCTTGCTCTACCTGTTGAGCAGTATTATCTGCAATATTACTTTGTATATCACCTGTAGTCTGAGAACCACCAGCAGCCGTATAATTAGGAGTTGCGGATGTTTTAGTAAAGTTAATATCCAAAAAACCTCCATATGGTAAATTAATAGTTGAGGTCGATTTAGGAATCAGCCAAAGCTGAATATTGCTAACCGTACCAACATCAGCAACCGTAGTACAAT
>JAJQEA010000370.1:0-3691 GCA_021201905.1 Clostridia bacterium | reverse complement strand
GTACAATACCAATCCCCACTTGACTGAGTAAAAGATATATCCAAACTATTTTCTTGCGTAGATGCGTTAGAATTATTCTTTGATGAATAAATCCGAACCAATTTATAATCAACACCCGTATTAGATGCAAAATGAGCCGAAAGAGAATATACGCCAGATGAAGGAAGCGCCGACTTCTCAATTGAAAAAACAAAGTGAGAAACCGAAGCACAATCATTTGGAATACCAACAGATGCATAAAGGTCCGAATTAAAATATTTAGCAGGAGTAAACTTAAGCTTGCCAGACATATCATAATAGGCAACCGATAAATAACAACCGGTTACATCAACCGTATTAGATACATAAGGCAAATTACCATCCGGCAAGGGCATAACATCCAATGTGTCAAAATCATCCGTTTCCATGTAATCCTGAGACGGTAACACATTACTAGATGTAGCAACCGGAACCTTCATAGTATCTGAAGGAGTAGCAACCATTGCAAAAGCAGTAAGAGGGCATAATGCAATGACAGACAGTATTAATAAGATACTTAAAACTTTCTTAATCATAAAAAAAATACACCCCCTAACAAATATGTTAAAAGGTGTATCCTTATATACTTAAATCATCCTAAACTATTCGTTAAACTAGACTTTCGCGAATAGTTAAAACACTCCACTGTCGGTCTCAGGCATGAGCTTCATCATGTGCTGTCTCAGCATATATTGCTTTATCTGTTTTTCATCAAGCATTAATTCTTCAGGTATTTTTCATCCGGACCTTATCAGAAAAAATACCTGCCGCTGTCAAACCACCATATACAATTATAAGGAAAATCAATGAACGGCCCCGGCCCCTTGAAGTATAAATCATTTCCTCTGTCGTTGCCAACTGTACAGGTACGGTATACCGGGCGGGTTTTTCTGAACTATAAAGAATGTCCATTCGGTCACCCACGTTCCAGCCGTCGGCGCTTGTGTTAACCAATCCTTTATATGTTTCATTTTCATGGGTTACATAGGTTATATTCATGTAGTAGATATCATATAGCAGAGTCTTCTTCGTTTTCCTGATATGGGTAATTGTAGCTTGTACAGGGGTATCACATGTTACTGTTGTCTGAGTAAATATAATGCCGCCAATCAGATGTACACATAAAAGGATTCCTATCAGCAAAGTATTCCGGTATTTCTTGCAAAAACCTAGCGCTGGAGCGGATTCCTCCCTGTCCTTCTCATTATCTGCAGTTTGCTTTCCGGCCTGCAGTCTGCCATTCCTCCTGTTTAGCAGAAAGGATATGAGAAACAGGAAACCAATCATGCTGATTCCAATGCCGGTGAATAAAATTATCTTCAAAAGAATGTTCATCATTTATACTCCCCCGCATACCTTCGCTGCTATATTACGTCTGCTCCGGATGATAGAATTCTCTCATCTTGTTATACATCGGGTCAATGACGCCAAATATAGGAAGCTGTATATCAGATACGGACGTGTCTATGATATCGCCGTTTATGACATACCAGTGATGATACCCAGAGCCCTTCTGAGTTGAACCTGTGGGGTAAATGATTTCTGCGTTCACTGTATGGCCGGTATAATCATTGAGACGGTCCAGAACCTGCTCTGCGGTTTCCTCCAGGGCACCCGCCCTCTCGGCATACTCAGCTGGGTCCATATCTTCCAAATAAAAATCCAGAGAAACGCTCAGATACCAGAGGTCCGGCTTCCGTTTGAAAATGCCGGCATAATCAACATCATACAAACGGAAATCTGATTCCGGGTTTTCCCAATCCATACCGCTCTCCGATTCATCCAACAGGGGGACGTCTTAAGCGTCACCTGTGCCCTGGGACTTGCGTCGGTGGCAGGCCCTTCATACGGCCTGTCCGTTATATGGTCGCCGCTGACATAATAATTGAGAAATCCGATCCAATACTCAGGCTGCCAGCAGACAGCGGGAATCACAGGGCTGATTACATCTCTGGCATAAAATTCTCCGGTCATGGTCTGGAAATTCTTTTCTATACAATATCCGAAGGGATGCTTCATGCTTCTGTCCTCAAAGTTGCTGAGCAGGATGGAGCACTCCTGTCCTTCCTTGTCCCTGTACCCGATTTCCCAGGTGTAAATTTTGGTGGAATCAAAGGGCGTGACCGTATAGCCGTTCTCTTGGCCCAGCACCGTCCATCCCTCTCCCAGCAGCCGGTCCAGGTCATCGTGGTATACTTTTGTATAATCCGTAGTGATATTATTTTCAAGATGTTCAATGGTCTGATTGGCCAGCATGATCCCTGATATCATGCCAATAAGGATGACTGCTGTCAGGATTACCGTGCTCTTTTTCAATGGATTCATTGTCTCCCCCTTTATCTGGTGTAGCTGAAGTACAGAAAAATAGCTGTGGTTACCTGTTTACAGAAAAAAACAAGAAGCAGGTCCAGAGCCAGAATAGCCAGACTGTTGGCTGATGACAGGCCGCCGTCCTCTGCCAGCTTCTTTTTCAGATCCGGATCCCCTTTCTCCGCCCTGTCCTTACACCCATGAACATCCAGGATTTTCTTTGTGTGTTTCCAGAACATCCGGTCCGCTATTTTTCCCAAAGGATAAAATTCCAGCGCCAGCATGATGATGAGGAACAGAAATGCATAGCTGGTATCATAAGGCAGAGAATGGCTTCCCTTGTGCATCCATCCGTAGGCGGCAGCCATCAGGGGAACGGCTGTCATATTGATGAAAATAAGCCACAGGGAGAGATTGAACATTCCTCTCCTGGCAAACCACAGGTTTCCTCCAAATCCCGCGGAAGGGTTAAACTCCGGCTTATTCTGGGCTTTCCTGAACCGTTTCAATGTATCCTCCTCGATGTGAACCAGACAGTCCCGGATGTCGGATACCAGATAACCGTCCAGCCTCGTCTTTTCATCTTCCGGGCTGATAACAGGTTTGGGAACGATTTTGAACCTGTATTTGCAGTAAGGGCATTGTATCGTGTCCCGTTCCAATTCTCTTTGGCAAATTGGGCATTTAAAAGTTTTCATTTACAATCCAGCCTTTCCCGCCAAAGCCCTGTAATGTCTGGCGATTCCTGCCTGTATATGTGTGAGTTTCCAGTTGAAAAATCCATCTGGCTCTATCATATCACATCTCATCCTGGTTTGCCAGAAAAAGGAATTATGACAATGCAGGATTACGCCGGATTACGGACAATACTTCTATGGATATATGGGGGTGTTTGTGGTATAGTGAAATTATCAGAAAAACAAAGGAGAATTAGAATGGATAGTCAGGAAGTTGTATGCTATTGTGCCGGTGTCACTAAGTCGCAGATTCTGGAAGCCCTGGATAACGGCGCCCGGAATCTGGACGACATAAAACAAATGACAGGGGCCTGCACCATTGGCAGATGTAAAGAATTAAGCCCCACAGGAAAATGATGTTCCTCCGCGATTATAGGTATAATCAGGGAATACAATACACCCCAATAAAGATCGTTAACTTTTCATTATGCGATACCCAAAAGTTTCAGTATTTCATCGTGAGGCCTGTCCGCATCCGCCTGAAACACGTCAATATGGTTCAAATCCCCGCTCCTGTCCGTAAAGGCAGGGAACAAAAAACCGCAACCGGGTTTCCCCGGCACATAAGCTCCGCTCAGGGGGCAGACGCCGCAAATCAAATATTCAATAACATCCACTGATTCCCA
>JAJQEA010000241.1 GCA_021201905.1 Clostridia bacterium | reverse complement strand
TGGCCGGCCAGATGCCCGGAACACAGCCGTCCGGTGCATGGCTCTGTCCCGGCTGCGGGACCTCCAATACGGGCAAGTTCTGCGGCGAGTGCGGACATCCCCGTCCCGATATAACCTGGACCTGCGCCTGCGGAAACAGTAATACAGGAAAGTTCTGCAGCGAATGCGGGAAACCAAGGCCCTAAATGCCGTGATTACAGGAGAAAGAGAATATGGCAGCCATAACCTACAAATGCCCCAACTGCGACGGTGGCCTTGTATTTGACCCGGCTTCACAGAAGTACCACTTCGAATACTGCCTGTCTGATTTTACCCAGGAGGAACTGGAAGGCCTGGGCCTGGAACTGAACCGCCGGGAAACGGAATCCCGGGAACCGGATTGCCGGGAGCTAAACCGCCGGGAACCAGGCAGCTCTGAGGCTCAGCCGGTTCTTTATAACTGTCCCAGCTGCGGCGCCCAGATCGTGACGGATGAGACCACTGCAGCCACCTTCTGCTATTACTGCCATAATCCGGTGGTGCTGTCAGGACGGCTGGAAGGGCAGTTCAGGCCGGATTATGTGATTCCCTTCCAGATAGACAGGCAGAAGGCGGAGGAGATTTTTTCCCAGTGGATAGGGAGAAAAAAATATGTGCCGGAGGCATTTTACAATAAAAAACAGATAGAGAGCATGAGCGGGGTTTATTTCCCCTATTGGCTTTACAGCTGCCAGGTGGACGGGGAGCTGGACGCCCAGGGGACCAGACTCAGGACATGGGATACCGCAGGCATGAGGTATACAGAGACAACCATATACGATGTAAAACGCCAGGGAACCATGGAGGTGGACCATGTGGCCAGAAACGGCCTGAGAAAGGCCAACAGGCAGCTGGTTGACAGCGTGCTCCCATACAGGATGAATGAAAAAGAGAATTTTTCCATGGGTTATCTGTCCGGGTTCCTGGCCGAGAACCGTGATATGGAAAAAGAGCAGTTTGTGCTGGACGTGCAGACAGAGGTCAGGCAGTTTGCCCTTCAAAGCCTTCAGGACCAGGCCGGGAGCTACAGCAGTATGCAGGTCCGCAAAAAAGGAAGCAGGCATACGGGATGAGAAATGGAGTTATGCCCTGCTTCCCGTATGGACCCTTACATATAATGACCTAGCCAGGGGAAAGATATACTATTTCGCCCTCAACGGACAGACGGGAAAAATCTGCGGAAAGCTGCCGGTGGACAGGAAGAAGATGATTATTCTCTTTTTCTCTGTATTCCTTCCGCTGTTTTTATTACTTATGACAGGAGGGTATTTCTTAGGATGACAGGACGCAGAATGGTTAGATGGATCAGGCTCCTGGCAGTTACGGCAGCCGTGGTGTGGCTGGGAGTCTGGAGCGGAGCGGGAAACATGCTGGATTCCCGGGCACAGGAATCCGGGGTATATGACAGGTCCCGAAGGCTGTTCGATGAAGCGGGCCTGATGACATCAGAGGAAGCCGGGGACCTGGAGGAGCAGATTGCCCGGTGCAGGAAAAAGACCGGGATGGACGTGGCGGTGGTCACGGCTTATAATGACGGCAGCCATACGGCCAGGGAATACGCGGATGATTTTTACGACCAGAACGGCCTGGGCACAGGCAGGAAAGCCAGCGGCGTGCTGTTTCTGATTTATATGGACAGCCCCGGCAGCTACGGGGGCGAGAGCTACGTGTCCACCACCGGGAATATGATACGGATTCTCACAGACCAGCGGATTGAACGGATACAGGATGATGTGGCTGATTCTCTGAGAAATCTTGATTATGCGGGGGCGGCAGCCGAATTCCTGAAGGATGTGGAGTATTATGTGGACCGGGGAATTCAGAGAGGACAGTATAATTACGACACGGAAACAGGGGAAATCAGTATTTACAGAAGCATACGCTGGTATGAAGGGATGTTTGCATTTCTGGTATCAGCCGGGGTGGCGGGATCGGTATGCCTGGGAGTAAAGCGGCAGTATTCCATGGAGCAGACCGAGCGGGAGAGGGCCAACAGCCTTCTGGCCTACCGGGCAGAAGCCAAATTTGCTTTTGGCGATTCAGGGGACAATCTGATTCGCAAATTCGTTACATCGGCCCCCATACCAAGACCCACGCAGAACCACTCATCCGGAGGTTCAGGACGAAGCTCAGGGCGAAGTTCCACCCACCGTTCCAGCAGCGGAAGAAGCCACGGAGGCGGGGGCAGAAGATTTTAGAGGAATATTAAATGTGTTTTATGCACATTTTAAGGGTATGCGCGATATAATAAGGTATAGATGTGGTTTGGAAGAAATACCTTCTATCTGGTTGTGCCGCGCATCCAGCTGGTGCTTTAATCATAGATTACAGGGCAACCTGGGCGGTGATGACGTGTTGCAAGCGTTATTACCGTTTACATAGCCGGCATTATCTGATAAAATGAAACAGAAAGGGCATTCCCTTAAAGGGACGCCCTTTTATTGCTGTCAGGAGTTTTATAACCGGGAAGGAAGGGATATTCATGAATTACACCTATATCCTCACCTGTGCGGACGGTACGTATTACTGCGGCTGGACCAATGACCTGGACAAGCGTCTGAAGGCCCATAACCAGGGGAATGGAGCTAAGTATACCAGACCCAGACGTCCGGTGGTGCTGTCCTATTATGAGGCCTTTGAGACAAAGCAGGAGGCCATGCGCAGGGAATATGCCATTAAACATATGAGCAGGGCGCAGAAGGAACATCTGATCAGGGAGACAGGTCCCCAGAGGACAGGCTGCCCTATGCCACAAAGCGGTACATCATTACATAGTGGCAGAGGCTTCCGCCCATAACAAAGAGATGGAAAATCTCATGGGAACCAAAATACCGGTGGCGGGAGTTGAAGAATGGAAGCTTCATGGCATAGATGATACCGCCAACCGTATAGATGATACCCCCTGCCAGGAGCCACATAAAGCCTGCTCTGGGCATGGAGCTCAATATTTTTGTGATAGCCAGTATGCACACCCAGCCCATGGCAATGTAAATCAGGGATGAGAACCATTTGGGGCATGTAATCCACAGTGCGTTGATGAGGATACCCACAATAGCGATACCCCACACCAGTGTCAGCATGGTCCAGCCGGTTTTGTCGCCCAGGACAATCATGCATACCGGAGTATAAGTGCCTGCTATCAGGATGAAAATCATCATATGGTCTATCTTGCGGAGCAGCTTATTGATCTTAGGGGAGATATCCAGGGTGTGGTATATGGTGCTGGCCGCGTAAAGGCCAATCATGCTCAGTATAAAAACCGCCAGTGCGCTGAGGTGCATATGTCCGGAATCATGTCCTGCCTTTGAGAGCAGCGGTATGGCTGCGATGATGGCCAGAATCATAGCAATAAAGTGGGTCAATGCGCTTCCGGGATCCTTAACCTTGGTGATGCCGTGTTTTAATTTTGCTGTCATAGTATTCAGCCTCCTTTTATTGAAAATACAGTACAGTTTAATTGAAACCCTGCAATGTAGTTTTGAATACTACATCTGTTTGTATTATATACTATACACCTAAGACCAGAAATATGCAATACTTTTTAAGGATTACTTTGAGTGTGAAACTAATAGACAGATAAGCGAGGTAGAGGTATGGTACCAATATTATATGAAGATAAAGATATTATAGTAGTGCAAAAACCGGCGGGATTGGAGTCACAGGTATCCAGGGGATTTGCGCCGGATATGGTGAGTGAGATACGCCGTTATCTACATAATCCACAAGATATCCACAGCCATCCACAGGGAGCATCCACAGCCCGGCCGCCTTATGTGGGGGTTATCCACAGACTGGATAAGCCGGTGGAGGGAATCATGGTATACGGGCTGAACCAGAAATCCACCGCATCGTTGAGCGCCGCTTTGCAGGCCGGAAAAATGGAAAAATCATACCTGGCGGTGGTTTGTGGAAAACCTGTGGATAAACAGGGGACATATGTGGATTATCTGCGCCATTGCAAGGAAAACAACACATCAAAGATTGTGGATAAGTCTGATGAAAACGGCAAAAAAGCGGTTCTCAATTACAGGGTCCTGGAAGTTATCAACAATCCCGGAAACCAGGAGCAGATGTTATCCCTAATAGATATAGAGCTGCTTACAGGAAGGCACCACCAGATAAGGGTACAATTTGCCGGACACGGGACTCCCCTGTACGGGGATGAACGATATGGAGGCGGGTTATCCACAAAATCCACAACCGGGACTGTGGACAGAGCAAGGAAAAAAACAGGATTTGGGGATGGACGCCAGCCTCTGGCCCTGTGCGCCCGCAGGCTGGCATTTCCACATCCGTCCACCGGGAAACAGATGGAATTTGCCATGGTTCCGTCGGCTGGAGCCTTTGCCTGGTTCCCGGACAGGGCCCGGAAACTGATTTCCGTACAGGAATGTGGCAAATGCCATAAAGAAGTATGACAATCTGTCAGTATATGCTTGAAAAATTTCCATAAAGGCCATTGTTTCGCGGTTTATTTTCCATATCCGCGACATTGACAAAAAAAGGGGACTGCCGTATAATCCCCATTGACACTGGAAATCGGATTGAAATAGGGAGGAATTAACATGGCAAGACCAAAGAGGACAATGGCTGCGGCAGCGCAGACAGGCGCAGCGCAGACCAGGACAGCAGAGGTTAAGAAGGCAGAAGAGGTTAAGAAGTCAGACGATATTAAGAAGGCAGCTGAGCCTGTGGTTAAGGAAGAAGTGAAGGAGACAGCGGCAGCTGCGAAGGAAGAGATAAAGGAGACTGTGAAGGAAGCTGCAAAGCCGGAGATTGAGAAGAGCGTGGTAGTGGAGTTTGGCGGCAGGCAGGTGGCAGCAAAGGATGTGCTGGCGCAGGCAGAGCAGGCGTACGCGGTGACTCATCCGGGAACTGTAATCAAGTCCATCCAGCTATACATATCACCGGAGCAGAATGCGGCCTATTATGTGGTAAACGGCGAGGGTTCAGAGGATTTCAGAATCGAGCTGTAGAACGTAAAAATGACCTTATGTATGAATAGGGTCATTTTTTATTTGGCCTTTTCCTTAACTCCTCCCAGAAAGCTTATGCTGGCTGTGAACACGCCGCCGTCATATCCATAGGTAAGCTGTCCCCCGTATTCCCGTGCTGTGGCAGATGCCCTGTTGAGACCCAGGCCGTGAAGCAGCCCGTCCTGCTTGCGGGAGATGATGGCGCCGTTCTTGACGCGGGGTGGCTCCGGTGATGAGTTGGACAGGTCTATGAAGAGCATTTCCCTGGCCTTTCTCAGCTTAAAGAGAATCCAGCCCTGCCCATCCGGCATGGCGCGGGCGGCTTCATAGGCATTGTCAAGGAGGTTGGCAAAGAGACTGCATATATCCTGGTCCTTCATGGGGCGCAAATCAACGGCGTCCGCCTGTACGGTAAAGGTTATGTGGGACTGGCTGCAGCGGTTTCTGGTATGGTTCAAAAGCACATCCAGGGTGGAAGTGCCGGTCCAGATGGAGGGAGCCAGGCGCTCCAGGGGAAGGCCCAGCTGGCCGATGTAATTCCGGGCCTCTTGGTATTTTCCCTCCTTCAGCATGGTATCCATGACCAGAAGATGGTTCTTCATGTCATGGGAAAGGGACTGCTGTTCCTTTTGAAGCTGTTTGACCATCTCATATTCCTGGCGCACCATCTGGTCCTTCAGTTCAAGGATGCTTCTGAGCTCATGCTCTTTCATGTAATTGGAATAAAAGAGCAGGAGGAAGATAAAGCACAGCACCATGATAAGGCACAGGCTCCAGCTGAACAGGGTAATCACGGAAATATCCTGGAGGGTGACCACGGACAGGAAGGTAATGCCCAGGATGCCCAGCAGGGAGATGGCGAACAGCATCCGGGGACTGTAGAGCAGCCCGCCCTTAAAGGCGCGTCTGATAAGCATATATAATAAAAGCAGGAGCGCGGTATCCCCAGCCAGATAGACGCAGCGCAGCAGGGACAGCTGGTTCAGGATGAACTGGGCAAACTGACGGTTGCCGGCAATGACCCCCATAACAGACATACAGAAGTAATTGATCACATAGAGGCACAGGATATAAAAGCTTACAAGGGATACGGCGTAAAACAGATTTACCTGGAACAGCACCACCGTGGTCATACAGATATAAAATACAAACCAAAGAGTGGATATCATAGGGTCCATACCCAGTATATCCATAGCCCGGACAGAGCCCACCAGGACCAGGGACAGGATAAAAAACGGCACCTTTCCACGGATCCTGTCCGGCAGAAACAGCCCCACGAAGCCATAGCAGAGCCACGCTTCAATGAAGTCTGAACATAGTTCAAACATCTGGTACATGGACTGATACCAGTGGTTTACAGTCATAGCATTTTCCTCCAATACTTTGTTATGGCTTCACGGGTTTCCTTAAGGCGGTTCCGGCTGACCGGAAGGACAGAGCCGTTGTCCAGGTAAATCTGCTCGTCCTCCAGCTTTTCCACATGAAACAGATTTACGATATAACCACGTTCCACCATGAGGAAACTGCCTGTATGCTCCAGCTCCTCCAGTACCTGGGCCAGCGGTTTTCGCACAGGAATCTTTGCGGCGTTTGCGGCTATGACGGAATATTTCTGCTGCTTACAGACATAGATGATATCCCCCACGGCTATTTTCTGAATCCGCCTGGCCGATTCGATGATATAGGTATCTGGGGAGCTTTGCTTTAAAATCCGGCAGGCGTCCTTAAGGGCCAGGGGCAAGCAGGTTTCCATCTCAGACTTGGGAATGTATCGGAAAACAGACAGTTCATATGCCTTTACCGCGTACTGGGTGTGGGAGGTGATGAAAATAATCAGGGCCATGGGAAGATGGCGGCGCAGAGATGCGGCCAGGCACATCCCGTCCTTTTCCGGCATTTCAATATCCAGCAGCAGAAGGTCAAAGTGGGCGCCCTCCTCCACATCGTAAAGCAGCTGGCCGCTGCTGGTGTAAAGGACTGTTTCCGGGGGCTGGGTAATCTCCCTGGCATGGTTTGCGATAATATGGTCAATCTGCTCTGTAAAACAGCGCTCATCGTCACAGACAGCAATTCGTATCATACTCATAACTCCTTAATTTTTCACGGCACGTTTTATGATTTCCCTGCTGATGTCCTGAACCTGACCGGAGCAGATGTAGGAAGCATCGCCGTACAGGAAACGGTGCAGTTCTTCCACATTGGATTCCAGCGTGCTGGGAATGACCACGCTTCCTATCTTGCCCAGGTTTGCAGTGGTCTGCTCAAAGGGAAATCCGGCCGTACCGCTGATGTGGTAATTTTTGATATTATATACAATATCCATAAATTCTTCCTCGCTTATGCTGGTCATGATTTGAGGCGCGACTGTATGGAATACCTGAATCAGGGTGGCGATATCCGCCTCTCTGGCCTTGTCAAAGACCTGCTGAGTGACAGAGTGCTGGCGTTCGGTCCTCTTGAAATCAGTGTCCATCTGTCTCAGGCGCATGTAGGCAACAGCCTGGACACCGTCCAGATGCTGCATGCCGGGCCCGTCCAGATGGGTGGAGGGGATTCCGGTGGTGTCCACGGTCTCAGTGATGAAGGCATTGATATAATAGAATTCCGCCTTGGACAGCTCTATGTCCACGCCGCCCAGAAGGTTGATGGCATCAGCCGCGCTGTTCCAGTTAAAGGATACAAAGTCCTCCACCTTCATGTCCAGGTTGGTGTTGATGGCAGAGATATTGCCGGATGGGCCCTGGAGAAAGTAGGATTGGTTCAGCTTCCCGTATCCGTTGTTTGCGGTGTCATTCATCAGGAGGGTGTCGCGGTATAAGGATACAAGGCGTATTTCTCCTGTGTCTCTGTTGATGGAGCACAGCATCTGTACGTCGGCATTATTTTCTTTTCCAAGCTTCCCGTTGCAGCTGTCCACGCCAAAGACAGCGATGGTCCAGTATCCGCCCAGCTTTTCCCGGGTTTCTGTGTCCAGGTTTTCATTGGTCATGGCAGAGGCCAGTTCCGGTTCGTCCTCCAGCCGTGTAATGTGGATGGAGCCGGCCATCTTTGTGATGTAGAGAAGGCCGGAGCACAGGGCAAAGAGCAGTGTGGACAGCAGGATGATACCTGTTTTTTTTAATATGGTTTTCCAGTTGAGATTCATGGGTGCAGCTCCTTTCAGTGAGAATGATGCGGTTTCCCGGTATGCCGCTGTACTCAGTACTGATGGTTCCATTATAGCATTGATTGGGGAGAAGTGTGGGAATTGTCCGCGAATGGGAGGAAATGGGGCCTGAATGCAAAGTTTATAATAGAATTATTTGAAACAAAGAAAAAATGTTGACAACAAACATAAAACCACTTATTATAAATCATATAGTAATAAAAAACTACGTAAAAGAAGGGGTGTTTGACATGAAAATTGTTGTTCTGGACGGGTATACGGAAAATCCAGGGGACCTTAGCTGGGAAGGGCTACAGAAACTGGGGGAACTTACGGTCTATGACAGGACTCCTGTGGGAGACCCGGGGGAAATCATAAGGAGAATTGGCGATGCCCAGGCTGTTTTTACCAATAAGACGCCTCTCACAAAGGAAGTGTTTGAGGCGTGCGGCCATATCCGCTATGTGGGTGTGCTGGCAACCGGGTATAATGTGGTGGATTGTGAGGCCGCGTCGGCCAAGGGAATCCCTGTATGCAATATCCCTACATATGGAACGGATGCGGTTGCCCAGTATACCATTGCCCTGCTTCTGGAAATCTGCCACCATATCGGCCATCACAGCCAGGCTGTCCATGAAGGCAGGTGGGAAAGCTGTTCTGACTGGTGTTTTTGGGATTATCCCCTTATCGAGCTGGCGGGAAAGACCATGGGCATCATAGGGTTCGGACGCATCGGACAGGGAACAGCACGTATTGCGCAGGCTCTTGGAATGAAGGTGCTGGCCTATGATGCTTACCGGAATGAGGCACTGGAAAATGAAACTTGTCATTATGCTGATTTAGATGAATTGTACCGCATGTCGGATGTAATTGCCCTTCACTGTCCGCTGTTCCCTGAAACAACGGGAATGATTAACAGGGAGTCCATTGCAAAGATGAAGGATGGGGTAATCATCCTCAATGACTCCAGGGGTCCGCTGATTGTGGAAGAGGATTTAAAGGAAGCGCTGAATTCCGGAAAAGTGGGGGCTGCGGGACTGGATGTGGTATCCACGGAGCCCATAAAAGGGGACAACCCCCCCCTGCTTCAGGCTAAGAACTGTTTCATCACGCCCCATATAGCCTGGGCGCCCAGGGAGAGCAGGCAGCGGCTGATGGATATCGCGGTGGAAAATTTGAAGGCATTTATGGGTGGAAGGGCGGTGAATGTTGTGAATAAGTAGGGGGAGAGGGGGTACGCGGATGCTTTTTGGGGTCGCGTTTATGAGAGCCGGGAGCGCAGGGCGGGAGGTGACCGTTTCCGCAGTGGGAGAGACTAGTGCGCTGACACGATGACATTCAGGCAAACCTCCTTGTCTATTTTCCCGAGAGCACAGGTCAAAAATACTCAGCGTAGCCCGCTACGCCTCCGTTTTTTGACCTGCACTCTCAGAAAAATATCCTGCGGAGTTTTACCAGAAGTCATCGTGCCAGTACACTAGGTCCAAGGGACAGAAAAACCCGGGGACCGCAAAAATTACGCCGGACTCCTGATGAGTCCGGCTCCATGT
>JAJQEA010000011.1 GCA_021201905.1 Clostridia bacterium | reverse complement strand
GAAGCTATGAGGCCCAATACCATGATGGTTACGGCCGGCATGAGTACTATCTGCTTCAGGATGGGAAGTTATTCCGGGATTGCGATACGAACCGGTCGCGGCTGATTGAGAAGCTGAAGGAGATTCAGAAAAAAGGGTGAAGATTATGTTTGTAAAACAGATAGACCTGAGGACGGCCTTGGAGCTGGCCGCGAAGGGGATTGAGATAGAACTGATGGCGCCGGACGTTCCAGAGCCGGAGAAATGGACGGACTACCAACCGGATACGCTGCAGCACCTGCTGGACGGCTGCCTGTTCTTCCGGTCTGAGCCGGCAATAGATAATCCTGTATTGAACGAGGCAACACCAATTCCACCAGCCGACGCCTCACTCGTTGCTAAAACAGGGGATACCAGACTGGAGGATAGGCCGGCAATAAGCGGCCGTACCAAACGGGCCAAGGTAGACACAGGGAAGCTGCTGGCTCTGCATAAGGCCGGGTGGCCGAATACCAAGATAGCGGAGGAATTGAAGGTCAGTGATGTGACTGTGGGTAACTACCTCAGGAAGCTGAAGGAGGAAGATAATGAAAAAGATTAAGCTATTCCCGGCGCCACACACGGAGCTGCGTCTGGATGTGTCGGAAGAGATGGAGAAGGACTATCAGGAGTGCCAGCGGATGGCCGATCTGGATGATAGTGATGGGAAGGACTGCAATACCTGCAGCTGGAGACCAGCGGAGATTGAAAACACAGTCTTATGTGATTGGCCTGAGGTGAAGAGGCAGATGGATGAGCGCTAGGAAAGATGATATAAAAGGCAGACATTATTATGCCAAGCAAGACCCAGCCCTTCTCTGAAAGGTTCACGGAGTGACACACATAATGCCTGCCAGGAGGGATTCCGTTTCTCGACCAGGTCCTAAATAGGCTTATCTGGCGGTCATCCTGCCTAATTACAGTATATGGCACATGGTGTGGGCAGTCAATAAAATTAACATTTTCAGAAAGCAGGTGAATTATGTACGGAAATGAGGGAGAAAAGTGGGTAATGATAACTGAGTTATCCATAAATGGATTAATGATTAATGAGGTCGGTACAGAATTTGAGATTGCCCCATATTACTCTGTACCACATGGGTATGCATCCATCAAGTATGAAGGCATACTGCTTTTCATTCCGGATGATATATTTAACGAGCATTTTGTAAAGCTGGAAAAATATAAACAATACTATCAACTGGGAGATGTTATTAAAATTAATGCTAATGGAAATTTGAGTGAGTATACTATCGAGAATATAACTGGAGATGGGCATTATGTGACGTTACAACTTGAACAGAATTAGCATTTCTGGAAGGAGAGACAAAATGAAATATATTGCGTTAGCCATAATTACAGTAGCAGATTTTGTATTCTGCCATCACATGAAACAGGATAGTTATTTGTTGCTATTAATTCCTATGTGGTGGGTAATTATTGCGAATTAAGATTTTTCCGGGGAAACCGGAGGAAGGAGATACATGAAAAGACTGACGGCAAGAGCGGCCAATCTTAAAACATCGGCAGTTAATCAGATGGGACACGCTTACATACAGGTCGATGATATGGACGAGGCCATGGAAAAATTATCAAGTTATGAGGATACCGGCTTGGAACCGGAGGAAGTTGTGGATATGTTAGCGCTGACAGACTGGATTTCGGTAGATAAGCGGCTTCCAAGGCGAGAAGAATGGATGGGAACCAGAGGCAATGACCATTATCTTCGGAGACTGGAAATCGCTGTAGAGAGTGATACGATTGAATATTTTCTTGTCTTTTATGATGGGTATAAATGGTTTGACAAGTTTGGGCGCACATATGCAGGTGTTGTGGCTTGGAAAATCCACGAATTATATAATCCACAAAACTGAAATTTGTGAAAGAAAGGGAGGTACCTGATTGAGAAAGAAAGCAGACAGTAAGCAGGTCAAGGCCAACAAGGTCCTGCGGGCATCGGCAGTGGCGGCTTCAGGTGAGTCAGCCATCCGGGAGCCTCCGCCGGATACATGGCCTGTTAAGATGCCGGCTTATGCATATACACAGGCCTGTCCGGTTCCGGAGCTGCGCAGGCCGCCGAAGGGAGTGATACAGTACTATGAGACAGTGCTACATAGACAACGGGCGCCACGGTTGTGACGAGCAGCACAACAATAAGGGCGGGATACGGTATGGGTGCTGGGCGTGTCCGTGGCTGGATGCGGGAGGAGGTGATGCCGATGGACAAGGAGGTGCTGATACAGTATTGCGAGATGAAAGAGGAGATAAAGGACATAAGGCGGCGGATTCAGAAGCTGGACAGGTTCCTGGGGGAGCCACACCAGGTATCGGATACGGTGAAGGGTACAAGACGGGACGGGACGATAGGAAGCATTAAGATTACGGGATACCCCGTGCTAGAGCATTACCGGAAGCAGCGGCTGAGGGAGCGGTACAGGCTGCTCCTGGAACGTAAGGAAGCGGAACTGCTGGAGCTGACCTGCCAGGCGGAGGAATATATACAGAGCATACCAAAGAGTGAGGTGCAGACCATGTTCCGTCTGTATTACATAGATGGCCTGCCTTGGTGGAAGGTGGCACAGGCCATGAACCGGATGTTTCCTAAGAGGCGGGTTAAGTTTACGGAGGACAGCTGTTGGCAGCGAAATAAAAGATTTTTTGAGGAAAATTGAAAATGTCGGTTCGTGTTGGGATGAAAAGTGCTAATATGCTATCATGCGGAAGCCAGAGGGCGGAAGCATCCTCCCCCATTTAAGCAACGGCCGCCAGGTATCACACCCTGGTGGCTGACTAACCGGTATTGTGTAATCCTTCATAAGACAGGCCTGTACATTACGGGACAATGCCGCAGGGTACACAAGCGGTATGGTATCTGGTTTTATCCCCCATGACGTTTTCCAGATACGATTAGGGCATCCTAGAAATAGGGTGTCCTTTTATTTTACCCTTGACTTTATCGAACGTATGTTCTATACTTTGGTTACGAAGAGAAGAAATGGCTGTGTTTTTGTAAGATTTGTGGAATTGGGAGGGGGATATTTGTATATTCTTTCCATTCGGCATGTGATATAATTAAGAAAAACGTCGAAATGGGGAATATATAATATGGAAATAGTTTACAGAAAAATCTATGTTATTGATTATGAAAATAAAAAGATTTTAAAGCGAGATATACCGGCTGAGTTTAACGATTATATTGTACAATTGTTTGCATATATTAATAATAATAAGTCTGCACGTATGTTTAAAACACAAGCACATCGGACAGAGGTAGTTGGAAATATTCTTGAAATATTAAAGTGCGGAGTAGATTTAAAGGATAATGTGGATGTATATTTTGACGATATAGCTCAACGTTTATTACGTTGTGAAATAGAAACACAGGCTTATATAACTAGAATGGGAATAAATATAAAAAAAGGAAGTTTAGTACAGGCGTTAATCCAGGATGAAACGAGTGGGGATTATTCATATTTGTTAGCTAAAGTAGAGCACACGAATTTTGTCGATGACAATGATTTCACTTTTAAAACAGGATTTTCTAGTGAACAAGATAAAATATGGAAAACAACGCTTTTTGATTTGGTTATTGATGATGGAAATTTCTTTATTGATGAGGTAAAAGTTCATTTAGATACATCCGCCAAATATTGGCACAAAGATTTTTTGGAATTGGAGGAACTTTTAAATGATGAACGCAATACTGTGTTGGCTTTCAAATCAATAGAATCTGTATTATTACGTTCAGTGAAAGTAATAGCTCCTAGCGACTATACAGTATTAAGAAATAATACGATAGGCTAGTTAAGAAGAGAACAGCAAATAGATTATGATGAAATGATAGAGAGTATATTCGGAAAATATCATCCAGAGGAACTGGAATCAACCCATTTGGAAAAGATAAAAAGGCGCTTATTACAATTACCAGATGACAAAAAGTTTGACGGACAGTTTGACGCTGTGCCAAAAGCCATTAGTGCAAAAATCAAAAAATTGTATCGTGTTAATCAGGGCATAGATATAAAGATAAGCGACTTCATTGGAGAAATTAAAGATGTCATTAAATCCCATGAAGATTCTGAAGGAATTAGATATATCAGCATTAGAACAAATAATGAAGCAACATATAACCTTTTTAAGTGAAAATGTTATTAGGGGGATGAGGTATGGATATTTTGAACGAGCTTATCAATCTATTCGGAGGATCATCTCCTTGCATAACAGAAAGAATTAGTATTTTGGAAGCATCTTTTCAAACAAAAGGATGCTGTTTACCTCAACGGGAATTGATAATGTCGATTTTGACAAAGTTTCCTTCAAGGGATAACGTCAAGTTAACGTTAACGAATGAAGTAGAAGGCAATTTGGTTTATGGTAATAAGATACCATCTATTGAATATGATAGGGTTAAAGCGTTTTATGATTTCGTAGAGGATACGGATGAAATTAAAATTAGTATTGAGATAACTAAAGAAATTGTTGACGATATTCTGTCTGTATATAATTTTGTGAAATTCACTAATTTCATATTAAATAAGAGTTTATTGGAAACTTTAGGGCTATTCGATAAACTGCTTAGAGGCAGAAATACCATTTATTTTGAATTATTAAATAGCCAATCCTTTTTTTTGACCAATTCTATGATTTTTAAAAGTCATGAGTTGAGGCCACTGGATGGAATTAATTTTTCTAGAGAAGAAAGATTTAATAACTGTAAGCAATCCTCGCGTTTTTATAATATTAATGAATTACATTTATTGCCTGATGATTTTGATATTATTATGAATTGTAATGAAAATCCTTTAGCTAATCTGTTTAGCCAAATAAAAACTATATTAGCATTAGTTTACATTGCAGATTCGGCGTACATTGATAATAATATTCTATCTATACAAATATTAGGACAGAGAAGTCTATCTAAGGATATTTCCTTAGTGTCGAAAGAGTTGCCTAATAATGAAGAAATATTCCTTATATATAAATGGATATATACTGATGGTAATACCGTAGATAAAACAGCAATAGCTCGTAATGTCCTGAGTCTACATTGTAAGTATACGGACATACTTTGTATTGATGAAAAAACATTTATATCAATGCAATCTAATTTCCGGCTGTACCAGAGGAATAATGTCAACCAATACATAGATATAAAAAATAAATTAGCTGACTATATTTTGCAAATGGTAAATTTGACGAGTGATTTGATAATTGGTCTTTCAGATAAAATGAAGAATAATTTTATTGCGGTTGTTACCTTTTTATTTACAGTAATTTTGGTTAATGTTGTATCAAATGCTCCGTTAGATAATATATTCACAAAGGATATAACCTTTTTGATAGATGTAATATTGTTTGGTTCGTTTGGATATTTGTTTATTTCTTCAAAAGAAATGGAATATAAGATACATAAAATAGTTCAAGCATATAATGCAATTAAAGATAATTATAAGGATTTATTAGATGAAGCAGATATTAGACTGATATTTAAAAACGATGAACTGTTAAATAACAATATTAGTGAATTGCGTAAGAAAAAGAAACAATATATCAGGATTTGGGTAGGAGCAATAATGATTGCTTTGATTATGTTTGAGTGTATTAGTTCAGAGCCCTTTTTGTCTGCCATGTTTTTAAAGTTGTATAAAAAGTTGATTTATATAACAACCCTTTTATTAAATATACTTAAGAAATAACGAAATATAAATGTGGGGCCACCTCCGGGCGGCTCTTTTCATCCCCAAAACAAACAAAGAAAAGGCAGCCTAATCGGCCGCCTCATCCCTACAGAGTTCATCCAGCGTGACGCCCAGAGCATCCGCCAGTTTGATTGCCGTTGATACCCTGCCGTCTCCCCAGGCCTCCAGGTCCTGGATGGTACGACGGGGAACGCCGGACAGTTCAACAAGTTTTGGGACAGATAACCCTTTTTCAGTTCGTATTTCCTTTAATCGCATTGTTTCTTCCTCCTGGAGCATATGACATAGGTGATGGAGCAGAAAAGCCATGCCGCCCATTTAATCCAATCAAACAGGGTTGGTGCGGCAAATTCACCATTGAACCCTTCATAGAGGAAAAGTACAGTGAGTACTATCAATATTGTACGGTAAAGTTTCATGTTTATTTCAGCAAATGAATGTGGTATACTATATGTGAAGAAGGGAGGGGCCGAAGCCCCAAACCTTACTTTCGCTTTTTCTTAGACCTTTTGGATTTACTATCTCGTTTCGTCTTTACTATCAGGCAGATGGCGGTGACAATTGCGAGTAGTGCTTCTGAGAGGTCTTTGATTATCTCACTGACCGATTCATTCATTTGCGTTCCTCCTTTCCTTTGATAATATAATTATAGCACGAATTTACGTGCTAGTCAAGCGGAATATGGATATTTTATAAGATTTTTTGCATCTGTGGATACCTGCAGGTGCTTTTATTATGCCATGACAAGAGGTGGTGATTATGCCAAGACCCAGGAGCCCTAACAGGGACAAAGCACTGCAGCTATGGCTGGACAGTGGGCGGAAACGCCAGCTGAAAGATATTGCTATTGAGCTGCAGGTATCAGAAGAACAGATTCGTAAATGGAAAAATCAAGATAAATGAGATAAAGTAACGTTACCAAATGCGAAAGGTAACGTTACTAATCATAAAGGAGCGCCGGCGGGCAATCAGAATGCGGTTGGCCATGGGGCTCCAAAACAGAATAAGAATGCAGAAAAATACGGTTTCTTCAGCAAGTACCTGCCTGAGGAGACCGTTTCCATCATCCAGGAGATGCCCACGGACCCGCTTGACATCCTTTGGGATCAGGTGCAGATTGCCTATGCTGCCATCATCCGGGCGCAGTCCATCATGTATGTGAGGGACCAGAAGGACGTGACCATCACTAAGATAGGCCATAAGGATGGGGAGACGGTCACAGAGGAGCGTTGGGAGGTACAGCAGGCCTGGGACAAGCAGGGCAATTTCCTGCAGGCGCAGGCCAGAGCCCAGAAGACGCTGGAAGGGCTCATCAAACAGTACGATGAATTGTTGCATAAAAACTGGGAGCTGGCCAGCGAGGAGCAGAAGGCACGGATTGCGGTTCTGAAGTCCCAGGTTGAGAAGGACGAAGAGAAACCAATCCAGATAACATTTGCGAAGGCGGGTGAGGTACATGGCTGATGTACACAACATAGAGTTTGCCTTGAACGACCATTTCTTTGATTTTGTCCATGACTGGGACCATAAGATATATCTAACTGTTGGCGGTTATGGCAGCTCCAAGAGCTACCATATTGCCGTGAAGCTGATTAAGAAGCTGCTGGAGGAGAAACGCAAGGCCCTGGTGGTCCGTGAGGTATTCGATACCATCCGTGATTCCTGCTATGACCTGCTGATGGAAGTGGTGGAGGCCATGGAGGTGACGGACTATATCACGTTTACCACGTCCCCGATGCAGGTGCGCTTTAGGAACGGCAGCCGTATCATCTTCAAGGGTATGGATAAACCGGCGAAGCTGAAATCCCTGAATGGTGTCAGTATTGTCTGGATAGAGGAGTGTTCCGAAGTCAAGTATGCAGGATTCAAGGAGATTCTGGGCCGTCTCCGTCATCCGACCCTCAGCAATCATATCATCCTGTCAACGAACCCCGTCAACAAGAGCAATTGGGTATATAAGCATTTCTTCCAGGATAAGGCGGCAAAGATTAAGATACTGGATGATGAGGAACTGTATCAGAAACACATTATTGTAATTGGCAACACATACTATCATCACAGTACGGTGGACGATAATTACTTTGTGCCTGAGGACTATATCATGCAGCTGGATGAGCTGGAGAAACACGACCCCGACCTGCACCGTGTGGCAAGGAAAGGGCGCTTTGGTATTAAAGGAAGACTGGTGTTCCCACAGTTTGAAGTGCATACCGAAAGAGAAATTGCTGAATGCATAAAGGGGATTACCAATCCGATTGAAAAGAACGGAATGGACTTTGGTTTCGTTACCTCCTACAATGCGGTAGTCAGGATGATGATAGACCATGACAATAAGATTCTTTATCTGTATGACGAATATTATTCCAGGGATAAGACAGACCCGGAAATTGCGCAGGACATAGAGAAATGGAAGGGCATACTTATAAAGGCTGACTGTGCAGAACCAAAGGCAATCCGATATTACAAACAATAGGGGTTCCGGATGAAGCCCTGCAAGAAGTTCCAGGGGTCCCGGGAGGTGTACACCAAAAAGGTCAAGCGGTTCAGGAGTATTGTATGCTCAGAGCGGTGTCAGAACATCATCAATGAGCTGAAAGAATTGACATTTGCTGTGGATAAGAACAGGGATATTATTGAGGATGAATTCAATATTGACCCCCATACACTATCCGCTATCTGGTATGGACTGGATGATTACGAGGTATCAGACCTCAAAGGAGGCAGCATATCGGTCTTAAAATAAAGGAGGTGGTTGGATGCCACAGGCCATGACGATTGATATTGTAAAGGAACTAATAAAGAGCTATTCTGCAGGGCGCCGGCGTTTTGTCCGGGAGTCCAAGGCGGCAGAACGGTATTATGAGAACAAGAATGATATCCTTTTTGGTATAGGGAAGAACCGGGACAATGACCCGCTGAGAAATGCAGATAACCGGATACCACGGAATTTTCACGGCCTTCTGGTCAACCAGAAGGCTGCTTATATGTTTTCAGCGCCGCCTCTGTTTGATGTGGGAAATGAAAAGGCGAATAGGCAGATAGCAGACCTGCTGGGAGATAAATACGCTAAGGTATGTAAGGACTTATGCATAAAGGCCTCAAACTGCAAGGTGGCGTGGCTGCACTACTGGGAGGATGATGACGGGCAATGGAAGTATGGGGGTATTGACTCAAAGCAGATTATCCCAGTCTATTCCGCGGACCTGGATCGTCAGCTGGATGCCGTGCTGCGGAACTATAAAACCAGGGATGTCATTGACGGTAAGGCCATCTATGTGTGGGAGTATTGGACGGCAGAAAAATGCTATGTGTATAAAAAGAAAAGCAGCTCCATCTCTGAAACAGGGTTGGAGCCGTATAACGTGTATGGTCTGACCGACTCCCCGGATGAGAGTGTGGAGCAGACGAATGTGTTTAAACATGGTTTTGGAGAGGTGCCATTCATCCCATTTTACAACAATAATATCCCCACAGATGATTTAACCAACATAAAGCTGCTGTCAGATGCCTATGATAAGGTATTCAGCGGCTTTTTAAATGACCTCGAGGACACGCAGGAAATCATATTCATACTGACTAACTATGGGGGCCAGGATCTCAAGTCCTTTATTACGGAATTAAAAGAATACAAAGCAATCAAGGTGGAGACCGATGGCACCGAAGGAGGTGGTGGCGTGGAGGCTCTGACTATCAGTATCCCGATTGAAGCCAGAGAGAAGTTCCTGGAAATAACCAGGAAGGCAATCTTTGAACAGGGGATGGGAGTAGATCCGGATCCACAGAAGTTCGGCAATACGTCAGGGGAAGCGCTGAAATACCTATATTCTCTTTTGGAGTTGAAGGCGGGTCTGATGGAGACGGAGTTTAAACTGGGTTTTGGCCGGCTGGTACGGGCCATCTGCCGTCATCTGGGAGCCGAGTGCCGGCAGATAACGCAGATATGGACCAGGACGGCCATCCGAAGTGAATCGGAACTGGCTGACATCGCTACAAAGAGCACGGGCGTCATTTCTCACAAGACCAT
>JAJQEA010000406.1 GCA_021201905.1 Clostridia bacterium | reverse complement strand
GTTGTACGTACAAGAATAAAAAATATAAAAAAGTTCTAAATACCTATTGACAAACATGGAACAAAAATGTATAGTGTATTTAAAGAAAAACGTAAGAAATATTGACGAAACGTACAATGCGGACAGAGCAAAATCTACAAAAATGCAAAATAATCCAAAGGAACCAAACGGAATGGGACATGGGTTAGCTGAATTAACGAAAGTACAAGCTTGTGAACATGTACACAAGTTGTATGTATAAATTAAACCATGGGAGGTAACATATGAAACGAAAAATTTTAAGCATGATTCTGGGGACGGCAATCGCAGCCTCACTGTTAACAGGATGCGGCGGCTCACAGCAGGCAGCGGCAACCACAGCAGCAGCAGCAGGGGACACCACCGCAGCAGCGGCGGCAGATTCCACCGCGGCAGCTGACGCGGCTACAGAGGCAGCCAAGGCAGCAACCGGGGAAGGCAAGAAGGTAGGCGTGGCCATGCCCACACAGTCGTCCGAGCGCTGGATTAACGACGGCGCCAACATGAAGAAGCAGCTGGAAGCTCTGGGATATGAGGTAGACCTTCAGTACGCAGAGGATGATGTACAGATGCAGGTTTCCCAGATTGAGAACATGATTGCATCCGGCGTTAACTGTCTGGTAATCGCATCCATCGACTCCTCCGCACTTGTAAACGTAGAGGAGCAGGCTAAGAACGCAGGCATCCCCATCATCGCTTATGACCGTCTTCTGATGGATACCGACGCGGTTTCCTACTATGCAACCTTTGACAACAAGGGAGTTGGTACTGCAATCGGCAACTACATAAAGGAAGCAAAGGACTTAGACGCAGCCAAGGCAGCCGGCGAGTCCTACACCATCGAGTTCTTCATGGGCTCACCTGATGACAACAACGCTCTGTTCCTGTACAACGGACTGATGGAAGTTCTCCAGCCATACCTGGATGACGGCACACTGGTTTGCAAGTCCGGACGTACCTCCTTCGAGGATACATGTATCCTGAGATGGTCCCAGGAAACAGCACAGCAGAACTGCGAGAACTATCTGACCGGTTTCTATGCGGACGAGAAGTTAGACATCTGCGCAAGCGCCTTTGACGGTTTCGCATACGGCTGTAAGGCTGCTCTGGAAGGCGCCGGCTACAAGGTTGGCGAGGACTGGCCTCTGATTACAGGACAGGATGCTGAGCTGATGGCAGTTAAGAACATCATCTCCGGTTACCAGACCGCAACCATTTACAAGGACACACGTCTCCTGGCTGAGAAGTGCGTAACCATGGTACAGGCTGTTCTGGAAGGCGCAGAGCCGGAAATCAACGACACCGAACAGTACAACAACGGCAAGGTTGTGGTTCCTGCTTACCTGTGCACACCGGTAGCAGTAGACAAGGACAACTATAAGGAAATTATCGTAGACGGCGGCTACTACACAGAGGAGCAGCTGGCACAGTAAAGATGTTTCGGGCGGCGGCATAGGTTCCGCCGCCCGATTGCGCTTTTTACAGAGTATCTTTCAAGAAAAGGAGTTGAAAAGATGTCCGAATATATTTTGGAGATGAACCACATCACGAAGGAATTCTCGGGCGTAAAGGCCTTGGACGATGTCAATATCAAGGTAAAACGCGGAGAGATCCATGCGCTGTGCGGTGAGAACGGGGCTGGAAAGTCCACCCTGATGAATGTGCTGTCCGGCGTTTACCCCTTTGGTTCATACAGCGGGGATATCGTGTATAACGGCAATGTGTGTCAGTTCCACAGCATCAAGCAGTCTGAGGCAAAGGGCATTGTTATCATCCACCAGGAGCTGGCCTTAAGCCCTTACATGTCGGTGGCTGAAAACGTATTTCTGGGAAATGAGCAGAAGGCGGCCAAGGGTATCATTGACTGGACCCTTACCCATAAAAAGGCCCAGGAGATGCTTGAAAAGGTTGGCCTGGGAGGCGAAAACCTGAACGCGCCCATCAGCAGCCTGGGCGTGGGAAAGCAGCAGCTCATAGAGATTGCCAAGGCCATGGCCAAGAAGGTGGAGCTGCTGATTCTGGATGAGCCCACAGCCGCGCTCAACGACGAAGAGAGCCGCAGGCTTCTGGACATCATGCTGGACCTTAAATCCCATGGAATCACCAGCATTATTATCTCCCATAAGTTGAACGAAATCAGTTACGTGGCAGATTCCATCACGGTTATCCGGGATGGAAAGACCATTGAGACCCTGGAAAAGGGCAAGGATGATTTTACGGAAGACCGCATCATCAAAGGCATGGTGGGCCGCGAGCTGACCAACCGTTACCCGGAACGGCACTGTGAAATTGGTGATACGATTTTCGAGATAAAGGACTGGAATGTGTACCATCCCGACGACGCTCAGAGGCAAATCATCAAGGACGTTTCCCTCCATGTGCGCAAAGGCGAGGTAGTGGGCCTGGCAGGACTGATGGGCGCGGGGCGGACCGAGCTGGCCATGAGCATATTCGGACGGTCCTACGGACAGAAAATAAGCGGCACCATTAAGATAAACGGCAGGGAAGTACATATAAAGGACGTAAAGGACGCCATCAACAACAAGCTGGCCTACGTGTCCGAGGACAGGAAGAATTATGGACTTGTGCTTATCAAGGATATCAAGTGGAACATGACCCTGTCCGCCATGAGGAATTTTTTTTTCCAAGAACGGCGTTCTCAATGAAAATGATGAGATTCTGGCCGCGGAGGATTACAAGAAGAAAATCAACATCAAGTCTAATTCCATTAACCAGACCGTTGGCTCCTTATCGGGCGGCAACCAGCAGAAGGTGGTCCTCGCCAAGTGGATGCTGACACAGCCGGATGTGCTGATTCTGGATGAGCCTACCAGGGGTATCGACGTAGGCGCCAAGTATGAGATTTACTGCGTCATCAATGAACTGGCAAAGTCAGGCAAAGCGGTAATCGTCATCTCCTCTGAGATGCAGGAGGTAATCGGTACCTGTGACCGTGTATACGTGATCAACGAAGGACGGATTGCAGGAGAGCTGACCAAGGAAGAGGTAACCCAGGAACGAATCATGAAATGTATTATGGTGGATAATGGAAAGGAAGCGTAGAGATGGATAAGAAGAAAACAGTTAATATTGATATGAAGCAGTATGGCATGGTACTTGCTTTAATCGCGGTGTTCTTGATTTTCGCAGTCATGACCGGCGGAAAGAACATGTCGCCGGCCAACATCAACAACCTGATCATGCAGAACGGATATGTGGTTATCCTGGCAGTCGGTATGCTCTTATGCGTGCTGACAGGCAACATTGACCTGGGCGTCGGCTCCATCGTGGCCCTGTGCGGCGCGACCGTAGGCATCCTGATGATTGACTACCACACCAATATGTGGGTCGCCATCCTGGCTGCCCTGGCAGTAGGCGCCCTGGCCGGTATGTTCGTGGGTCTGTTTGTATCCAAGCTGAGCATCCCGCCCTTCATCGTAACCCTGGCAACCATGCTGATGGGCCGCGGACTTACATACACCCTGTTAAAAGCCCAGACAAAGGGCCCCCTTCCCACCAATTATACTTACATCGGAGCGGGCTTCCTGCCAACCATGAAGATTCCCTTTGGAAACGGCACACTGGACATGGTTTCCATTATTGTGGCCGGCATTGCCACGGTGCTGGTGGTCATGGCAGAGCTCAGGAGCATCAACACCAAGAAGAAATACGGTTTCCCAAACAACCCGCTGTGGCAGATTATTGTGAAGGAAGCAGTCATCCTGATGATTGTATGGTTCTTCTTCTACAAGCTGTCACGCTACAACGGCATCCCCTTTGTACTGGTAATCATGGGGGTTCTGGTGGGCCTGTATCATTTCATCACCAGCAAGACCGTTGCCGGACGCCAGATTTACGCCCTGGGCGGCAATGCCAAGGCGGCAAAGCTTTCCGGTATCAATACCGAGAAGGTGTTCTTCTGGGTATACACCAACATGGGTATCTTAAGTGCCATTGCAGGTATTGTGCTTTCCGCCCGTAATGCGTCCGCAACCCCCAAGGCCGGAGACGGTTTCGAGATGGATGCCATCGCCTCCTGCTACATCGGCGGCGCGGCTACCAGCGGCGGTATCGGAACCATTATCGGAGCCGTGGTAGGTGCTTTCATCATGGGTATTCTGAACAATGGTATGTCCCTCTACGGATGGTCCACCGACATCCAGAAAATCGTAAAAGGCGCTGTACTTTTAGGTGCAGTTATGGTAGACTTGTTATCAAAGAGGAAAAAAGGATAGGTTTTGATTATGGGTACACAGGAGCTGAAATACAAGGCAGTCTATAACTGGGTGTTGGAAAACATTAACAGCGGTGCTTTGAAGGTGGGGGAAAAGCTGCCTTCGGAGAATGAACTCAGCGAGCGTTTCGGGCTGAGCCGCCAGACGGTGCGCCATGCCGTGGATATCCTGGAGCAGCAGAAGCTGGTCCTCAGGGTCCGGGGAAGCGGTACGTATGTGGGCGGCAACGGCAAGACGGAGCGCCAGGAACGGTACATGAACATCGCCGTGATCAGTACCTATGTGGACAGCTATATTTTCCCTCCTGTGGTGAGAGGAATCGAGAGGGTTCTCTCAAGAAAAGGCTATACCGCCCAGATTGCCTTTACCGGCAACCGGGTGAGCAGGGAACAGGACATATTGAATAATCTTATTGACAAAGACATCATAGATGGACTGATTGTGGAGCCGGCCAAAAGCGCCCTCCCCAATCCAAACCTGCATTACTACCAGGAGCTTAAGGAACGGGGAATCCCGATTCTGTTCTTCAACAGCCGGTATCCGGATCTGGATCTGCCCTGCGTGTCCATGAACGACGAGCAGGTGGGCAAGAAGGCAGTGGAATATCTGATTCAGAACGGCCACCGAAGCATCGGAGGCGTGTTCAAAAGCGACGACGGACAGGGGCATTTGAGGTACAAAGGGTTCCTGTCAGGCATGCTGGAGGCGGGAATCAAGGTTAAGGATGCCAATGTGGTATGGCTGGACACGGAGGATTTCCTGGACCTGGACCAGTGGTCGGATTATCTGTTCCACAGGCTGGAGGGCTGTACGGGAGTGGTGTGCTACAACGATGAGGTGGCCTATGTGCTGTCAGGTCTCTGTGAGAAGCGGGGTATTGCCATACCGGACCAGCTGTCCGTTGTCGGTATTGACAACTCGGACCTGGCCACCCTGGCCAGCGTAAGGCTTACCTCCTTCCCACGCCCCATGGAGGCCCTGGGCAGGAAAGCGGCAGAGAACATGATAAGCATGATTGAGAATCCCTACTTTGACGGTAATTATCTGTTTGACTCGGATATTATTGAACGGGATTCCGTAAAGGTCCTGGAACGGCCGCGTAAGGAGGAAATGTAATGGGTGCGAAAAAGGATGAAAACAGAGCAGAACGTGCCGCGAAACCCACGCAGATAACCGTAATGCTGCGTCTGGTGGCGGGAGGCTATCTGGTATACCTGGCCTTTGGCCTGCTGCAGGAGTATTTAAAACCTGCCGGGGGAGGCAAGCTGGTACAGATGGGCTGTGCAGTTCTTTTTGGCGTCATAGGCGCATTTCTGGCCGGCTGGTCCCTCAAGAAATTTATAAAAGGCGAATATATTAAGTACGGCGAAATTCCGGATGATGAGGAAGAAGAGGATCAGACGGAGGATATCTGACCGGCAATTGCTATAACTGACAATCAAGGAGGATGAGAGATATGATAGCAGTAAAGAATTATAAGTTCTGGTTCTGTACAGGTTCACAGGATCTTTATGGAGACGAGTGCCTGGCGCATGTGGCGGAGCATTCGGAAATCATTGTGGACAGTCTTAATAAATCAGGCATCCTGCCCTATGAGGTGGTGTTAAAGCCCACACTGATTACAAATGAGCTGATCCGCAGGACCTTCAACGAGGCAAATGCGGATGAGGAGTGCGCGGGCGTCATCACCTGGATGCATACATTTTCACCGGCCAAGTCCTGGATTCTGGGACTGCAGGAATACAGAAAGCCTTTGATGCATTTTCATACACAGTTCAACCAGGAGATTCCCTACGATTCCATTGACATGGATTTCATGAATGAGAACCAGTCCGCTCACGGTGACAGGGAATACGGCCACATGGTAACCCGCATGGGCATTGAGAGAAAGGTTATTGTGGGCCACTGGAGCGATGAGAAGGTGGTGGGCCGCATAGCAGCCTGGATGCGCACCGCTGTGGGCATCATGGAGAGCAGCCATGTAAGGGTGGCGAGATTTGCGGACAACATGAGGAATGTGGCTGTCACCGAAGGCGACAAGGTGGAGGCCCAGATGAAGTTCGGCTGGGAAGTGGACGCTTATCCGGTCAATGAGCTGGCCGAATATGTGAAGGCTGTGCCGAAGGGAGATATCACGGCCCTGGTGGACGAGTACTACAGCAGGTACACTATCCTGCTGGAAGGCAGGGATCCGGAGGAATTTAAGCGCCATGTGGCGGTGCAGGCCCAGATTGAGGCCGGCCTTGAGAAGTTCCTGCTGGAGAAGGATTGCCACGCCATCGTCACCCACTTCGGGGATTTGGGAGAGCTGCAGCAGCTTCCGGGCCTGGCTATCCAGCGTCTCATGGAAAAGGGATACGGATTCGGCGCAGAGGGCGACTGGAAGACGGCTGCCATGGTCAGGCTGATGAAGATCATGACCCAGGGTGTGAAGGACGCCAAGGGAACCTCTTTCATGGAGGATTATACATACAACTTAGTGCCAGGCAAGGAAGGAATCCTGGAAGCCCACATGCTGGAGGTGTGCCCCACCATTGCGGACGGGGAAATCAGCATCAAGGCCTGCCCGCTGTCCATGGGCGACAGGGAGGACCCGGCCAGGCTTGTATTCACATCCAAGACAGGTCACGGTATCGCCACATCCTTAGTGGATCTGGGTACAAGGTTCCGCCTGATTATCAACGATGTGGAGTGCAAAAAGACAGAAAAGCCAATGCCTAAGCTTCCGGTGGCAACCACGTTCTGGACGCCGGAGCCCAACCTGGCAACCGGGGCTGAAAGCTGGATCCTGGCAGGAGGCGCCCACCATACGGCATTCTCCTATGACCTGACGGCAGAGCAGATGGGAGACTGGGCAGACGCCATGGGCATTGAAACGGTCTATATTGACAAGGACACCACCATCCGCGGACTTAAGAACGAGCTCCGCTGGAATGGGGCGGCTTACAGGTAGCCTTAATGAGCAAGTGGAGGGGCGATTTATGAGTTTAGATATAAATAAGATAAAAGAACAGATTGAGAACGGAACTACTTCCCTGGGCATAGAGCTGGGCTCCACCAGGATCAAGGCGGTCCTCATCGGTGAGGACCACACACCCATTGCCTCCGGCAGCCATGATTGGGAAAACAGGTACGTGGACCACATCTAGACCTATACCCTGGACGACATCTGGACGGGCATCCGGGACTGCTACGGCAAAATGGCAGAGGATGTGAAGAAAACCTACGGCATCACCCTGACCACCATTGGTTCCATTGGATTTTCGGCCATGATGCATGGTTATATGGCGTTTAATAAAGAAGGTGATCTTCTGGTGCCCTTCCGCACCTGGAGAAATACCATCACAGGCCCTGCTGCTGAGAAACTGACAGAGGTATTCAGGTACAACATTCCCCAGAGATGGAGCATTGCCCATCTGCACCAGGCCATTCTCAATAAGGAAGAGCATGTGAAGGATATCGACTACCTCATTACCCTGGAGGGATATGTGCACTGGAAGCTGACAGGCAGACGTGTTCTGGGCATCGGTGATGTGGCGGGCATGTTCCCTGTGGATATCCATGCCAGAGACTTTGACCAGAAGCGTGTGGAGCAGTTTGACCAGCTGGTGGCAGGGAAGAATTTCCCGTGGAAGCTGCGGGACATCCTGCCCAAGGCCCTGGTGGCGGGAGAGGACGCGGGCGTCCTGACGGAAGAAGGCACAAGGCTTCTTGACGCGTCAGGAAGCCTGAAGGCAGGTATTCCCATGTGTCCGCCTGAGGGCGACGCAGGCACTGGCATGGCGGCCACCAACAGCGTGGCTGTCCGCACCGGCAATGTGTCTGCCGGCACCAGCGTGTTTGCCATGGTGGTACTGGAGAAGGAGCTGGAGCACGTATATCCGGAGATTGACCTGGTGACCACGCCGGCAGGCGATATGGTAGCCATGGTGCACTGCAACAACTGTACATCGGACCTGAACGCGTGGGTGAACCTATTTAAGGAGTTTTCAGAGGCCATGGGTATGAAGGCGGACATGAACCAGCTCTTCGCAACCCTCTACAACAAGGCCCTGGAGGGAGATTCCGACTGCGGCGGCCTGCTGGCATACAACTATTTCTCAGGGGAGCACATCACCCACTTTGAGGAAGGCCGTCCCCTGTTTGTGCGCACACCGGACAGCCGGTTTAACCTGGCCAATTTCATGAGGGTACACCTGTACACCTCCCTGGGCGCCCTTAAGACAGGTATGGATATTCTGCTTAAGAAGGAGCATGTGAAGGTGGACAGCATTCTGGGCCACGGAGGACTCTTTAAGACAAAGGGCGTGGGCCAGAGAATCCTGGCAGGAGCCATGAACGCGCCGGTGTCTGTCATGGAGACAGCCGGGGAAGGCAGTGCCTGGGGCATTGTGCTGCTGGCCTCTTACATGCGGTGCAGGGAAGAGGGCGAGACTCTGGATGCTTACCTGGCCAACAAGGTTTTTGCCGGGGACAAGGGAACCAGAATGGAGCCTGTGAAAGAGGATGTGGAAGGCTTCGAGGCATTCATGAATCGGTATGCCGAGGGACTTGCCATTGAGAAGGCTGCTGTGGAGCATATGAAGGACTGAGCAGTTTAGCTGTGGAGTTTATAAGGATTAACAGGAACGGGAACGTATACAGACTATGTTAGAAGAACTGAAGCAAAAGGTATATGAAGCCAATATGGAGCTGCCCCGCAGGGGCCTTATCACCTACACCTGGGGAAATGTCAGCGGCATTGACCGGGAAAAGGGCCTGTTTGTCACAAAGCCCAGCGGGGTGGATTACGATGTGTTAAAGCCGTCCGATATGGTGGTTATGGACCTGGAGGGCAATAAGATGGAGGGGGAGATGAACCCTTCCTCTGACACCGCCACCCATGTGGAGCTGTACAAGGCGTTTAAAGAGATTGGCGGTATTGTCCATACCCATTCCCCTCACGCGACGGCCTGGGCCCAGGCGGGCAGGGCTCTTCCCTGCTACGGCACCACCCATGCGGACTATTTTTACGGTGAGATTCCCTGCGCCAGAAACCTGACGGCAGAGGAAATCGAGGAAGGCTACGAGAAAAATACGGGAAAGGTCATCATTGAGACCTTCCAGGGGAAAAACCCTGTGTACATCCCGGCTGTGTTGTGTAAAAACCATGGACCCTTTACATGGGGCAGGGACGCGGCTGAGGCTGTCCACAATGCGGTTGTGCTGGAGGAGATTGCCAGGATGAATTACATGACAGAACTCATCAATCCCCAGGCAGGACCGGCTCCCCAGTGTATGCAGGATAAGCATTTCATGCGCAAGCATGGGCCAAACGCTTATTATGGACAGGGGAAGTAAAGGAGACTGTATGACCACCGGATGTTTCATTGGCTGTCCACTGGCTGTATCCTGGCTGTCACCAAGGCAAATGAATTTGTGATATTATAGCAAGAAAGCCCGCAGAGGCGATTCCTGTGTTACGGGGAGTTGTCCTGGGGGCTTTCTTTAAGCGGATCCCAATGTTTCATAGTTGAAAGTCATTATTGCTATATGATACAATAATATAAAATTTATATAGGTGATTGCGAAATAAGTTCGCAATCTAGATTCCAAACAAGGAAGCCCCT
>JAJQEA010000028.1 GCA_021201905.1 Clostridia bacterium | reverse complement strand
GGACCGGACCGATACAGGGAGTCCAACCAAAGCTGAATGTAAGGCCCAGCAAAAACGCTCCGATGTAGTCGGCTCTGTGGGCTCGTTCCCAGTCCACTTTTTTCTCATGGTACAGCCATTTGATATGAACCAGTCCTGTCTGGTGAAGTCCCAGAATGATTACGATGAGGCCCATGACAGTCAGGAAAGACTTGCTGTTTATGACTGAACCAAGGGCCCCGGCGCCGAAACCCAGAAGTACAAAGCATACGGATATGCCTGCAACAAAGAGTACACTTTTAAGGAATACCCCAATCTTCCGCCTGGCCGTGCCTTCTTCTCCCGCAATTGTTCCGGAAGAAAACAGAGACATGTATACGGGCAGGAGCGGTATGATGCAGGGGGAGAAGAAGGAAAAAAGTCCTGCGGCGAGTACCGTGCCTAAGTAAAGTATGTGGGAATTTATGTTTGTCACCTCGTTTCTTGTTTCTTATTTGATGACTTTATTCTACTTTTTTATATGGTTTTTGTAATAGAATGGCTTTGGCTGTTTCTTTGATTTCTTTAGGTGGATAGTGTTTGGCTGGCTTTTGGGGGAGTGGGAGATGGAGGATGGATAGATACAGACCAGCAAGACAAAGGTTCTATTTTTGATGATTAAATGGTTGCAATTTATTTGATTTCAACCATTTTATGTAGAACAACAGGGAACAACAGGGGAACAACCTGTTATGAAATCAATCCTGTTACAATATATTGATTCGTGATATAATAATATTAGTCGAGATATAGAAGAGAATCAGGGGAAGAGAGTAAGCTGTAACTTTAAAAGATAGAATAAACAGGACAAGGAGAAAGTTATGTCATTACTAAAAACTAAAACATATACCATAGATGATATTTACAGTCTGCCAGAAGGGGAACGGGCTGAATTGATTGCTGGCAGACTATATATGATGGCGCCTCCCAGCAGAATACATCAGGAAATTGCCGGGTCAATTTATTCTGAAATAAAACAATATATCCGAAACAAAAAAGGAATCTGTAAGCCATATATTGCCCCATTTGCTGTATATTTGGATGAAAATGATGAAACTTACGTGGAGCCAGACATAGCAGTTGTATGCGATAAAAATAAATTGAATGACAAGGGCTGTCTTGGTGCTCCTGATTTAATTATTGAGATTGTATCACCCAGCAGTAAGAAGTTAGACTATTATACAAAATTGGTATTGTATCGGGATGCAGGTGTAAGAGAATATTGGATTGTTGATCCGACAAGAGAAACGATACTTGTATATTTGTTGGAGCAAAATGAGGCGCCTGTCATTTACCGCTTTACAGATATGATTAGAGTAAATATTTTTGATGATTTAAATATTATGTTGGAAAACCTGCTGGAAGAATGAAAAAGCAAAAAGTCCTGATATTGAAAAAGAAGACCGATAGATAACCGGTCCAGCGCCGATTAGCGGCAGTGCAATAGGAATCACCTTATTAATAGACGTTGTAGCAGAATCTGTAATGTTTATTCAATTTGTTAGAAAATATAGATATGTAGGCGGCACGAAGGCCGACCCTACTAACTATTCGTTAAACGTCACAATGTTTCACGAAAGCCCATTTTTGGGGGTGGTAGTTGATGGCCGTCGGACATTCAATTTCCCGTCGGACGACGGCCGTTTATCAACTATTTGTGAAACAGTAGTT
The DNA here is from genome assembly GCA_021201905.1 of Clostridia bacterium. GTDB lineage: Bacteria > Bacillota > Clostridia > Lachnospirales > Lachnospiraceae > Enterocloster. The sequence continues at coordinate 8,180 of JAJQEA010000028.1, read as the reverse complement.
TAACGATATAGTTATTAATCATATCAACTATTTAATTCACCCATTGCCATTTTATATAACGATTTATTCATACGATTTAAACCATTTTCAAGGTTATCCTCTACGAATTCAAGGCTCCCACCATCCGCCAGGATAACAGCGGCGAGAGTGGGCATGACCTGCCTTTTTATCCAGGTCTTTTTCTCGTCCATGGTCTTTTCATACTTTGGGACGGTTATCTTGAGTGATGATATGCCATCCATGAAATCAGCCCAGACGGGATATGTAGAACAACGAGAACGGTTGATATCGTCTAGCTCAATCATCCGTATGTAATGCCCTAAAACACCAACAGCAACAGCGCCCAGGGGAATACCGGATACAAGCATTTTAGACACACTAACCGCACGGTCATTCTTAAGTTCAAGCTCCCAGCGAATCCAGGAAGTGTCAACATGTGTACCCGTTGTGGAAAGATTGTGATTGCGTTCCAATTGCTTGTCATAAACCCTTAAAAAGATATCACTTGTACGGCTACCAAAGTACACCGTATGGCCTGTTTTACGACCGGAAACTTCGGATTCAACCACATTACGCATATTACGGAACTTTGAAACAATCTGAGTGTTTTGATATAAGCGACACACATCATCCATTGAGAAGTACTTACAACCGATATCGTCTATCGCAATATCAATCCTGGTAACATGACCATTGTCCCGTATACGCTCCAGGAGAGCCACCATAAAGGTACTGTCAAAATTTATGTCGTACCCCTCACCAAAGGGGGTATTAATTTTCAATGTCTCAGAGAAACTACGGATTAACTCGCCTATAGCTGAACCACTCACATCCACATGGATACCCATATCCGGATTCCCATCGCAAAGGACGCTGAGAGAGAAACCATTAAGACGAAACATGGTCCTGTAACCACGGGCGCCCTTTGGCATCCGTGTGAAGTCCTCCATGGTATATCCCAGCATATCCAGAACATCCACCAAATCATTTGTTGACATGATTGTGAACGACAACCAGTCAACCGATACAATCAACCCATTATCCAGGGTTATAAAGTTTCCTTCCATTCCGACCTCCACTGTATTTAGTACCCCCGTATTACCCTACGGGGGTTTTACAAGCCATCCCTAGCAGGAAAATGGCAGAACGTAGGTATTCCACGTAATGACGAATCAAAACCGCTGTATGGCCTGGCACGGAGAGCGAACAAGGAAATGTGGGAATCACCCGCAGGGGGCTGGCTGAACCAGGAGAGAACAGCCAGCATAAGGAGAAATGCAAAAAAGCCGATTACTGCTTACAGATAGCCAAATCACAGACATAGCCACGGTTATTATATTCCACATCCACCAGCATACCGGGGCGAATCTCAACGACACACTTAAGATTCAAGTTATCGCTCACGAAGATAGAGCTAACAGATTCACCTTCCACTTGTGCGTCCTTAAACGCTGAATGCAATGTAACCCCCTTTACGGGATTTCCGGTCTTACGGCTCACATAATCAACCGACTGAATACCTAAAACTTTCACTTTCATAAACTTACCTTCCTTCCATTATTCTATTATCAACGTACCGCCCAGGGCATTTACATCAACCTGGGAGGGCAGTATTTCTGCCTAGCTTATACAATGACGGTTTCCGATGCACCGACAACAACCGCTTGAACATTAAAACCTTCCATCTGCATTCATACGGGGTGTGGACCGTTGCGCTATTAAGCGACCTGCATTAAAGGGGAAGGGGCTAGGCCCTTTGCTCCAATTCTTTTAAACTCCTGTCAAGCTTTTGCAATAAGCTGAATTTTTCCCTAGCTACAAGAAGCGATTTCTCGTCACCATTTTCCATTGAATCGAACATATCTTCCGTCACCATATCCTTGTATGTGCGGAAAATCTCTTTCTCTTTTTTCGTCATAACATTTTCCCCTTTCAAAACTTTGACTCATTTGTTATACTTAATGTTGAAATGGAGCTCCATTCTCACTGCTACACTATATTGTGTTCTCGTTGCTATGGAGCTGAATTACTTTGTAACTATAGTATATCACACTTGTGACATAGTGTATATAGACACTTGTGACAAAGTGTGCGTTTGATTTTTGTACACTTGTGACAAAGTGTACAGAGGACAAGAAAAAATGGGAGAATTTAATAAACAAAAGTATGATAACCAGTATGCAAAAGAAAATTACGATAGATGCATATTTAACGTACCTAAAGGCCAAAAAGCCGTCATAGAAGCACACTGGAAAGCAAAGGGATATAAGTCATTGAATGCTTATATAAATGACCTAATTGCACGGGATATGGAGCAAACAGGAGAGAAGCAGGGTATCCATATTCAGAACAGCAATGGGGTAGTAATAGGTGGAAATAATAACAACGGAATCATGATTGGGGACATTAAAGGGAACGTAAACATGTAATTAAAAAATAAGCACCTCCTTGTCAATTCTATACTATCAGCAGGGGGAGGGGTCTATTTTGCAGACGATAATTGCAAATGTGATACATGCAGTAATAGCCATACTTATGTACAAACATACACTGATAATATGCATCCTGTTAATCTTACTAATCATCATTCATGCACAGGCCAGAACGATAAAGGAACTAAATGAAGAGATTAAATGGATGGAATTGAAGTACCGGCAACTCCGCAATCAGAAACATCTGAACCAGCAGGAGACAGGTCCAAAGCATCATCAATAGCCGTGCCATCTGGAACAGACAGACAAACATTCGGCGGGGCCCCTTGCTCCCCTTCCTCACGTTTGTCCGCCCTATCCAGGAGTGCGAACGTATCGTATATACTGTAATACCTTTTTCTGCATTGGAAGAACTCACTCCCAACCTTTTCTTTCATGGGATACCATATCTTTACCTTGATAAAAAGGTTAGTGGGAGAGAGCATGAGACAGGAAAGAAAAATACCTTTCCAGCCCATGTTATTTACCTTACGATGGATGTATTCATACTCTATCAAGCCACGCACCTGTCTATCCAACATACGGTCGAACTGAGCACAAAGGATGATAAAAAAACCGAAATGACGATGCATGGTAAAAAACCAGTTCCAGCGTTCCCGGGCTTTAACAGACCAGTCCCGTGCATTAAACAAAAGCTGGGCCTCGTCAATCACCAGAAGAATACTATCTTCCTTGCAAGGACGGCCTGCAAAATAGGACCTAGAAAATGAAACCAACTCGTCCGGGTCAAGTTCCCCATTGGGGATAAAGTGTATGTCTTTCTTTCTCTTTACACGTATGTTGTCAACATTAAGAGGGAAGTTACAAATGATGGGAGCACCACGGCGGCACCAGTTGTAAATGGTCCTGGCAGTATCCAGGGATTTGCCACTCCCTGGTGTACCAGAGTATAAGACAATCATACATACACCCCCTTAATCAATCGCATTAATTGTGCGCAAAATTGCGCTGAAAACATAGTACGTAGCAATCGCAGTTCCCCAGGCCGTAAGGATGGAAATAAAATCACTGATAGGCACAAAATAGTTAAGGAAACCAATATATGGAATCGAAATAATGTTATCAATGAACCCACGAAACGGCGAGTCTGGCAGAAGGTCCATGATAACCGCCAGCATGGAGCTAAACGCTTTCATAACAACAGACATAAGTTACCCCCTTATCAGTTCGCGAGTTGTTGAAATCAGCCCGGCAATAAACAGTAAATCTAGCATAGTACGCAATATTTTAACCGCCGTATCCCATTCAGTCATATCAACAACAAAGGTATGTTCATAGTTAATATTTTGATAGTGAATCTTAAACGGAAGCTCAAACCGGGGAACCTCAGAAGATGCATTCATAGCCTTGACAAGGTATATCACATCAAACGGAATGCAAAACGGAAATTTGTCAGCAATGCTAGTGGGAAGTTTCATGTTCTCCACATCTTCATCGGTATCACCCGGCTCCAGCTTGTTATTTAACATGGCCTCAATTGTGGCAGGAATCGCCTCTACTTTAGTGAGAATTGACGCAAGGGTGGTCTTTGTTTCCGTGTCCTCACCTTCAACTGGCACATCAGTAGGCGCAACTGTTGGAACAACCACATCCGCACCCCAATCTATAGCAAAACCAGCATTTTTCAAGGCGGCTTCAAGCTCGTCAATCCGGTCCATAGCGTCAGACAATTCATCCATTAGCTGGGCCGCAAGTTCGCCTGTCTGAGGAAGCGTAATAACCGTTGGGACCACCTTCGGTTCCAGTGTTTGCGCATCCTGGTTAACACCGACAACAGGCATTCCAAAAACTTCCTGGTTCATAATATTTTCCATGGCCTTGCTCGTTAAATATGAAGTGGCAGCGGCCTCATTCTGAAATATTGGTATAGGAAATGATTTAAGATTTTCGGCTGTCAAATTAGCACCGGAATTAATCGTCATATCAAAATCGTTGTAATATTTATATGCACCTGTATCTGAATCATAAGCAACCGTATGACCGTACAAGTTGAGTCCGCCAATCTTACCAATGCTGGGAGCCGTATTACTCAGATATTTAAACCTTACTGTCCATTTGGCAGAAGAAGAACTATAGCCATCAAGAAACCCAACTGTAACATCAGAACTGCCAAACCAAGAAGGTAAATAATAATAATATTGATACAAATAACCAGACTTCCCAGAATAGTGATAGATGCATTTACCATATTTAGATGGTTTCGTCCAATGGTCCGTGTTTTCAACAACAGGGGCCAGTTCCTTGATATAATCAAGAGCCGCCGAACCATAAGAGGAAAACGTACTGAGATACCCTTTTATGCTGGTAGCATAATCAGCGGAAGTACCCTTGACACCATCCACCCAGCCATTGAGGATACCAGTTCCAAGCGCCACATCCTTACCGCCCACGTCGGACCAATCCATGTTCATCCATCTTGTCATTTCATCAACTTGCTCACGGGCTTTTGCCTTGATTTCCGCATTCTCGCTGTTATATTGATGGTTATACAACCATTGACTGTATGAGCCTAATTCACCACGTTTTCCCTGTTCCAAATAATCATCATATCCGGTCCAGGAGCCCAGCCAGGATTTAACACCCGTAAGCGTGGTATCAACCCCATTTGCTGATAACAGCGTATCAAATATGTATTCGGATACAGATGGCACGGCGGCGGATGCCGCAAAGGTTGTGAGAGGGAAGGAGAGAAGCAAAACCGCAACAAGAGACAGACAAACCAAACGTCTAATAATCTTCATAAGTTACCCCCTTTAATGAATGCGGGACAACCATGGCTATCATGACTGTCCCACAAAAAATTGATTATGCTTTACCAGCAATCCGCTTAAATACCTTAAGACCGATTGTGATAACCAGTCCAGCGCCGACCAGCGGCAGTGCGATAGGTATTACACCATTGATAGCCGTTGTAGCTGAACCAGCAATGGATGTGCAAGCAGTAATCAATGGGTCTGCCGCGTCACCCTCAGCGGCAAAGGATGTGAGAGTGCAGAGAGCCAGGGGAGCGCTAACAGCGACACCAGCAACAGCACAACGCATAGCAGTAACCTTGTTTTCAATTCTTTCTTTCATCATAAAATCCTTACCTCCAAAATTAAATTTTTTTAAATATATTGATAACCACTTGAATGCCAATACCTGCCAGCATGGGTAAGCATCCAAGTAGGAAACCAGCGCCAACATAGGGAGCATACATTATTAATAAATCTTCAACCGTCAATCAGCAAAACCCCCTATTCATAAAAGTAATTAATACAAAACAAGCAATCAGTAAAAGTAATATAACAACATCCTCACGAAACATATCATCAGCTCCTTAAAAAGCGACTAAATATAACGCAGAGCAGACAGCCAAGGATAAGCGCCAGAAGAAAATTGGCACACAAAAGCAATTGCACAATATCGGCTGTATTTTCAGCAGTACGATAAATGCTCGCATTATCAATGGACGTATCAAGAGATTCCGACTGCATCAATTCCCATTCATAGTCACTAAGTAGGTCCTGAAGGTCAGAAGCTTCATTATTAGAAGGTTTGACCTCAGAAGGAGTGGAAACAGACATAAACATCACATCCTTTATTCAATTGTTAGTAATGGGTAAATGGTAAGAAAATATAGATATGTAGGTGGCACGAAGGCCGACCCCTACTAACTATTCGTTAAACTAGACATATTACGAATAGTTACCATATTTTATTAAGTATATAGGGATACAACCTGCTATACATTAGAATCCGACAAGACGTCCGCAATCTTATCATGAACCCCTGTCATAACCTTAATTTCAGAATCAGCAATGCTATAACGCTCACTTGTATCGATATCTTCAAGGGAGCGAATCCGGCGAATCCGAGCACAGCGTTCTGCTAATTCATCCAGACGGACATTGACAAGCCAGTTAAGGTATCTCAATTCCCGTTCCGTAAGTTCTAAGTGCATCTCATCACCAACCTTTACTTGTAACACATTTTTAGCTTCAGTAAACCCCAGGCCCGGACGGAGCCGCAACCACTACGTGTTACATTTCTTATGTTCGCATCTCCGCAGGCGCATCCAGGACATGATGATTCGCGACCGCCAGAGACTTGATACTTTCAGTAATCAAAGGGAAGGAGTATCCCCGGCCCCTAGGTAATACCGGGGGCCGGGGATGTGTGCATACGTTAGTTAGGTGAATCAACTATCCGACATTCCTCGACAAAACCGCCACGGCCATAGGAAATATCTACAAAATCATCCGGATGAATACCAGAAATATCCGGGGCATATTCACCATTCCAGATATCAACCTGCTCCACACGGCGACCGCGAACTTTATCGGGCTGCCTGGATGGAACCGCATAAAAACGAGTAAAATCATAGGGTTTGCCAGTCTTTTTGGAGATACCCTCGAATCTCTCAATACCTAAAATCTCATATACCATAATTAAATCCTCACTTTCTTAACTAACTAATTTGATTGTTATATTGCAACCCAGGGCAGAGCCGCAGGGGATACCCTGGAGAACACACTATGTTGTTGAATTTTCACTGGATATAGACGGGATAGAGTCCGTCTTTTCATCCAGGTAAGCCAAAATATGTTCCAGACGGGCAAAGTGATATTGAAGCACATCCACACGACACTGGTCATGTAAGGCCATGGCCCGGCATATAGCCACACTGGTTTCATTTTGTTCCTGCTCTATGAGAGCCTTGGAAAGTCTACGCATTCTGGACCCCTCCTGTTAGTTTTATAAGCGTGAGTGACAACACCACGCAAAGCATCGCGCTCCTCAGAAGTAATTGCATCAATGGTACATGCAAAACTCAATTGAGCACAAATCCAAGCAAAACCAAACGTCAAATCAGCATCATCATCACGAAGAAGATAAGTCTCTACAGCCTGATTGATTGTCTTACGAATACGCTTTACATCCATCATAATTCCACCCCCGTGTATATTGTAATGCAAACCTGGTTATCTTCATCCCAGGAAAATACTTTCACATCATAAGGATACCAACGCAATATTTGCGGATGTAAACGGGTTAAGCAGGCGCGAAGCTCAAACACTTCGGTACGAATAAAAATATGCGTATCATCCTTGATAAACGGTAATGCTAAAATCTGCTCAACTGTCATATCAAAACCCTCCTAATCAACTAACTAAATCATTGTTGTGGACTAACTAAAAATGTGATAGAATAGATACAAATTAAGCGCTTAATTGTTACTTATCTTTACATTTATAGTATACTACGAAATAAGGTAATAGTCAAGAAAATATTACCTTTTAAGGGAGTAAAATATGAATTTTACAGAATTAATAGAATCACCAATGAAAGAAAAAGGAATTACTGCCTACAAGATATGCAAAGATTTAAAAATATCACAAACAACATATAGTGGATGGAAAGCAGGAAGGCAACCATCATTAGATAAAGCAATAGCAATACTACGTTATTTAGAAATATCAGCAGATGATTTATTCCAACTAAATTCCAATAAAACTATTACATTAAATCCTCGACCTATATTGACAGCAGAAGAAGAAGCACTCTTGGAAAAATATAACCAGCTCACCGAACGAAATAAGGGAAAGGCAGAAGAGAAAATTCAATCATTAATCGAGGAGCAAGCCAAAGACAATAACAATATGCAAAACGGAAGATTATACGGATAGATAAATACAAGCATATGAA
>JAJQEA010000418.1 GCA_021201905.1 Clostridia bacterium | reverse complement strand
CCGCCCCCCCCCCCCCCCCCGCGTGCCCGCACTCCCCCACGCCCACCTCCCCGGCCTCGCCGACTGCCTCCCCCCGCGCGCGGGGGCGCTTTGGACGGTTTGACGGTGGACGATATAGACAGTCTGGCCCCGGATGAGGGGGAGTATGTCCTGGTCTCCAGGATGCGGGACGGCACCCAGGTTTCATTTTCCGAGCAGAAGATTCTGCCCCGTATCCAGGCATGTATTGAGCAGCTGGAGGCAGAGGGCGTGGAAATGATTCTGTTCTTTTGTACCGGGGAGTTTGACTATACATTCCGGTCTAAGGTTCCTCTTGTATTCCCCTGCGACCTTATAAGCCGGCTGATTCCGGTGCTCTGCGGAGGCAGGCAGCTGATTGTGGTGACGCCCACCCAAAGACAGGTGGAGCAGTCCCGGGCAAAATGGAGGAAATATGTAGAGGACGTGGTGACGGTGGCGGCATCCCCATACGGAGGTTGGGAGGAAATAGAGCAGGCGTGCAGAGAAATCAGCGGACTTCAGGGGTCTCTGGTTGCTATGGACTGTATCGGATATTCCATTGCCATGAAGCGTGAGGTTGCGGAAAAGACAGGAAAGAAGGTGGTCCTTTCCCGCACCATGGCGGCCCGGGTGATATCGGAGCTGTCAGACATCTGAAACCGGACTGTAGGTGTGGAAAAGGCAAAAAAACCAAAAATGTCTGCACATCAAGGACATAAGTGTATACAAAAACGACAAAAACAGAGAGAATCATGCATGATGCATATTAAAAAACTAAATTATCATGCATACTGCAATTGTATCAATAGTGCAGTTTTGATATGATGATTAAAATAAATAATTTAGATTCTGAATGAGGACACATGGATATCATGGAGAACGGGTATACCCTTACAAGGGCCAGGGAATTAAGCGATGAGCTGATCGCCATACGAAGGACAATCCATCAAAACCCTGAAATTGGATTTGACCTTCCAAAGACAACCGCCCTTGTGGCAGAGAAATTAAAGACATATGGAATTGAGTACAAAAAAGTAGGAAAAGCGGGAATCAGCGCGGTTCTGGGAAACGCCGGGGCAGGCGGGAAGACATTTCTTCTGAGAGCGGATATGGACGCCCTTCCCTTTGAGGAACAGACCGGACTTTCCTTTGCCTCCGGGAACGGCTGTATGCATGCCTGCGGCCACGACATCCATACCAGCGCCCTTCTGGGAGCTGCCAGGATTCTGAAAGAGCGGGAAGGTGAGCTGAGAGGAAGGGTCAAGCTGATGTTCCAGCCATGTGAGGAGGATGTGGGCGGAGCCACCGATATGGTTAAGGCGGGTATACTGGAAAATCCCTCCGTGGATGGCGCCATGGCCCTGCATGTGGTCCACCACAGCATGGGAAGTGTGGGATACAGTACCGGGGCGGCTTGCGCGTCCAGCGATGTATTCACAATCACCATACATGGAGCGGGCGGCCACGGTGCCGTACCGGACAGCTGTATTGACCCTATCAACGCAGCCGTACATATCCATATGGCCCTGCAGGCACTGAACAGCCGGGAAACACATCCTGATGAAATGCTGGTACTGACAATCTGCGAATTCCATTCAGGAGCCGCAGCCAATGTATTTTCCGATACCGCAGTTATGCGCGGCACCATCCGCACCAGGAACCAGAAGGTGCGGGAATATGCCAGGAGGCGTCTGGAGGAAATCTCGTCAGCAGTGGCATCTGCTTTTGGGGCGTCGGCACAGGTGGAGTATCGCTATTCAGGCGCACCGCCTATGGTAAATGACCAGGAGCTGCTGGAAGAGGCGGCAGGATATATTGACCATCTGCTGGGGCCGGGAACCTGTTACGAGCTTCCAAGGATGACTGGATCTGAAGACTTTTCGGTTCTGTCACAGATTGTGCCAAGCGTGCTTTTCTGGGTAGGAACCGGTTCGCAGGAGGAAGGATACCCTTACGGGGTCCATAATCCCAAAGTCACATTCAGCGAGGATATGATACCGGTCATGTCGGCCATCTATGCGGAGGTTGCCATACGCTGGTTGAACAACCATCAGAATTGAAGATATAAAACGATAGTTAAAGGGGACTATGTTTTGCTTTGACTATCGTTTTTTTTATAAATTTTTACTTAAGGGCAGAAAAAACAAAAAGAGAGGAGTAATAACTTATGAAAAAAAGATGGATGGTAAGCCTGATGGCAGTGGCAATGGCCGTATCCCTGGCAGCGTGCGGCAAAAGCTCGGGGGGCAGCACGGAGAACGCAGGAAGCAGTGCGCCCGCAGGGACCACGGCAGCAGAAGGGGGAGACAGCGGGGAGACACAGACCGCGGATGCCGGTGAGCCGGTGGATGGAGGAGTACTGACCATATCACTTTCCTCATCCCCTAAGAACCTGGATCCTGTGAAATACACAGGTACATATGAATCCCAGATTATCGGAAGCGTATGCGACACACTGGTGGAGTATAACAGCAGCCTCACTGAGATCATGCCCTCCATCGCGGCTTCCTGGGAGGTCAGCGATGATGGAAAAGAATATACCTTCAAGCTGAGGGATGACGTGTATTTCCAGCCGGGCCAGTACCAGGACGGCAGGCAGGTAACGGCAGAGGATATCAAGTATTCCCTGGAGCGTTCCCATGAGCTGTCCGCCATGAACAGGCTGGACATGCTGGATCACTGTGAAGTTATAAGCGATACGGAAGTAAAATGCGTCCTGGAGAATCCCAACGCGGTTTTCCTCACAGCCCTTACCGATGCGGGTAATGTAATTGTTCCCAAAGAGGAAGTGGAGGGATGGGGAGATGATTTCGGAACCCATCTGGTTGGAAGCGGACCATTTGCGCTGAAGGAATTCAAGCTGGACCAGCAGGCTACCCTGGTGAGAAATGATAAGTACTGGGCCCAGAAGCCTCATCTGGACGGAGTGGTATTCCGCCCTGTCAGCGACGGAAACCAGGCAGTGAATGCCCTGAGGACAGGAGAGGTCAATGTGGCCACCAGCCTTACGGGAGAGGCCGTACAGGTGGCAAGGGATGACAGCACCGTCAAGCTTTTGGAGATGCCGGGACTTCATGTATCCTACCTGTATTTTAATATGGTAAACGGACCTACCAAGGACCCCAAGGTCCGCGAAGCTCTGATCAAGGCTGTAAACGTGGAGGAACTGACAGGTGGCGTGTACCAGTATGGCGAGGCTGTACCTGCATCCCTTCCTCTGCCTCCAGGTTCCTGGGGATATGACGAGGCTGTAAAGGCAGAAGTGCCAACCTATGATCCGGAAGCAGCCAAGACACTTCTGGCAGAGGCCGGTTATCCGGATGGCTTTGATCTGAACCTGTATATTTCCAACACGCCTACCAGGGTTAAGATGGCAACCCTGTTCCAGGCATACCTGCAGCAGAACCTGAACGTGAATGTGAACATCAACACCAGTGAGTGGGGAACCTTCAGTGAGATTGGCGCTTCCGGCCAGGCAGATGTGTTCGGCATGTCATGGACATGGTATCCGGATCCCTACTTCTTCTTAAACAAGCTGTTCTACAGCGGAGAAATCGGTTCACTGGGCAACGGCCAGGGTTACAATAATCCTGAGGTTGACAAATGCCTGGAGAGCGCCCTACTGACAACAGACCAGAAGGAGCGCGCCGACTTCTACAAGAAGGCGTTAGCACTGATTGTAAAGGATATGCCCGGTATATTCTATGCCAATGAGAATGTGGAGTGGGGTGTAACTCCCAATGTCCAGGGACTGGTCCAGAGGGCAGACGGCAAGGTAAAGATCTGTACAACGGATATCAATGTATGGCTTTCAAAGTAAGGTTCACAAGCAACGGTATTATGTCAGTACCGGCTTGATGGAACCGGCACCGGGGATGCCGTCTTACGACGGCGTCCCTGTCTCAAAAGGAGTTTGGTGACATCTATGTTAAAGACTTTAATTAACCGATGCCTGCAGATCATACCGGCCCTGTTTGTGGTGGTGACCCTGACCTTCGTGCTAACGAGGATGATTCCGGGTGACCCGGCCCGGGCCGTGGCAGGTCCCCAGGCTTCCGTGCAGGACGTGGAAAAGCTGCGGGAAAGCATGGGGCTTAACGAACCAATGCTGGTTCAGTACAAAGACTATGTCCTCGGCGTTTTGCAGGGGGACTTCGGAACATCCTATTCCTACAACCAGCCGGTCTTAAAGCTTGTGGCGGAGAGGATACCCAATACACTTTTGCTGGCAATTCCTTCCATAGCGGTTGCACTTCTGATAGGCATGGTGATTGGTGTGGTCAGCGCGGTAAAGCAGGGGTCTCTGTTTGATTACATTTTTATGATACTTGCGCTGATTGGGGTTTCCATGCCTATTTTCTGGATGGGCCTCATGCTGGTACTGACCTTCAGCGTCAGGCTGGGGTGGCTTCCGGCCCTGGGAATGGGAACCTTTGAAAACGGCCTGGGGGATGTGGTGCGCCACATGGTCCTTCCCTGTTTCTGTCTGTCCACCATACCCATGGCAACCTTTGCCAGAATCACCCGTTCCAGCATCCTGGAATCCATTTCAAGCGATTCCATACGGGCCATCAGGGCCAGAGGAATCAGGGACGCAGTCGTCATATGGAAGTACGCTTTAAAGAGCGCCCTTCCTCCCATTGTCACGGTCCTGGGGCTTCAGCTGGCATCCTGTTTTGCAGGCGCCATTCTGACGGAAAACGTGTTTTCCTGGCCCGGCATGGGCTCCCTGATGGTAGGCGCCATTGACAACCGTGATTATATGCTGATTCAGGGCGCTGTCCTTGTAATCGCATTGGCGTTTGTCCTGGTCAATCTGGCGGTGGATATTGTATACATGCTGATTAATCCAAGAGTCAGCTACGAAGGGGGTAGCTAAATGAAAAAGACAGATATAGCCGCGTCCCAACCGTCTTACGAGGAAATCCTCAGGAAGGAACGGAGGGCCAACAGCGCCTGGAATAAGCTGAGACGGAATAAGACAGCTATGATTGGACTGATCATCATTGTGCTTATGACTGCCATTGCTGTTTTTGCCCCGCTTATCACAGGGGGTAAGCCCAATGAGATACATCCCATTGACGCGTATCTGGGCTTCTTTGAGAAGGGGCATCTGTTCGGCACGGATGAAGCGGGAAGAGATCTGTTCACAAGGATATGCTACGGGGCCAGGGTCTCCCTTCTGGTTGCGGTGGGAGCCACGGTACTTGGCGGTGTCCTCGGGGTAGCCCTGGGACTCATATCGGGTTATGCCGGCGGCGTGGTGGACGCGGTCATCATGCGCTGCATGGACGGAGTCATGGCATTTCCGTTCATCCTGCTGTCCATTATCCTTATGACCGTACTGGGTGACGGTATATTCAATGTGATCCTGGCAATCGGAATTGCGGTGGTGCCTCGCTTTTCCAGGGTGGTCAGAGGCCAGGTCCTCATCGTGAAAAAGGAGGAATACTGCAATGCGGGCAGGGTTATCGGCATTTCCAATACCAGGATGCTGATTCACCATATACTGCCCAATACAGTGAGTGAGGTCATTGTATACGCTACCCTTAACACTGCCAGCGCAATCATATCAGAGGCATCCTTAAGCTTCCTTGGACTGGGTATCAAGCTGCCCACGGCGTCCTGGGGAAGTATTCTCAGGTCGGGAAGGGACTGCCTGAACACAGCGCCCCATATCGCAGGTATCTCAGGCTGTTTTATTTTGCTGACAGTCATTGGCTTTAATCTGCTGGGAGACGGCATACGCGATGTTCTGGACCCCAAGATGAGGAGGTAGCCATGAGAGAGGAATTGAAAAGACAGGTTCAGATGTGTGTAGACCAGTGCTCCGGGGAGCTTACGGAGCTGGCAGATACCATCTGGAATCATCCGGAATATAACTTTAAAGAGTTTAAGGCATGCCGGTCCATCACAGAACTGCTGGAAAAACACGGCTTTGAGGTGGAGCGTGGGACCGGCGGGATTGAGACCGCGTTCCATGCGTCCTGTGATTCCGGGAAGCCGGGGCCCCATATTGCATTTCTGGCGGAGTACGATGCTGTGCCGGGAATGGGCCACGCATGCGGCCACAACCTGATGGCGGCCATGTCAGCCGGAGCCGGGATTGCGGTAAAGTCCGTGCTGCCGCAGCTTAAGGGCAGGATATCCGTATTCGGCACACCGGCCGAGGAGGGCGGCGGTGGAAAGGTTATCATGCTTGAAAATGGAGCCTTTGAGGGGGTGGACGCGGCTATGATCCTCCATTCCGCCAATGAGACGGTGGTAAATGATATCTCCTACTCCAGAACAGACATCATTGTGGACTTTTTCGGAAAGGGGGCCCATGCCGCCACCTGGCCTGAGGAGGGAATCAGCGCCCTGGATCCCCTTCTTCTGCTGTTTCAGCATATCAGCCAGATGAGGCTGCGGTGGAACGGACAGGGAACTATCTTAGGCATCATATCCCAAGGCGGAGAGGACCCCATCCACATTCCGGAACACTGCCAGGGCAAGTTTACGGTGCGCTCGTTCAGCATGAAGACCAAGAAGAAGCTTCTGGAGGAATTCCTGGAGGCCTGCGGGGCCGTGGCCGGGATGACAGGTACTACCTGGCAGTGGAAGGAGGACGGGTACACATATGAGGACATACGCAACAATCCGGTGATAGAGGACGTCCTGGCAGAGCAATTTACACAGCTGGGAGAGAAGGTCATGCCCAGAAGGAAGGAACTGGGAATCGGATGTACGGATGTGGGTAATCTGACCCATGCCTTTCCGGCCCTCCAATCCTATGTCCAGGTGGTACCCCTGCTCCGGGGACACACAAAGGAATTCGAGGATGCCTGCAAAAGCCCGGATGGACACAGGGCGGCCCTGACTGGCGCCAAGGCACTTGCCATGACTGCGGTGGAGCTTTTATCCGACGGCAGCCTCATGGAACAGGTGGACAGGGCCTTTCAGGATATGAAGAAGCAGTATGAATGAGAGGTGAGGATATGGAAGGACAGAAATTATTAACGGTAAAAGACTTGAAGACGTACTTCTATACCTCCGGCGGAGTCAGCAAAGCCGTGGACGGAGTCAGCTTTGAGGTGGGAAAGGGAGAAATCCTGGGCATTGTGGGCGAGTCCGGTTCGGGAAAGAGCGTTACGTCCAGCTCCATCATCCATCTCCTGCCGGCCAAGACAGGAAAAATTGTGGGCGGGTCCATCAATTTTAACGGCACGGATGTCCTCAAGCTGAACCAGAAGGAGCTGCTGGAATTCAGGGGGAAGGATATATCCATGATTTTCCAGAATCCTATGACATCCCTGTCACCGGTCTTTAAGGTGGGGAGCCAGATGGTGGAGATGATATGCGCCCACCAGAAGGTCAGCAAGGCCGAAGCCAGAAACATGGCCGAGGAGGCCCTGAAACGGGTGGGGATCCCCGATGCCAGAAGGCGGATGGAGGCGTATCCCTACGAGCTGTCGGGAGGTATGTGCCAGAGGGTTATCATAGCCATGTCCGTGTGCAGCAAGCCCCAGATGATCATTGCGGATGAGCCCGCCACGGCCCTGGATGTGACGGTCCAGGCCCAGGTGCTGGATCTGTTAAAGGAGCTGCGCGACAAATATGGCACAGCCATCCTGCTGATTACCCATAATCTGGGAGTTGTGTGGGACATGTGTGACAGCGTGATTGTTATGTACGCAGGCAAGACAGTGGAGTATGCCTCCTGTATTGATTTATACAAGCATCTCCTTCATCCATATACATGGAGGCTCCTGGACTGTATGCCCAGGCTCAGCAGCAATTCCAAGGAGGAGCTGTCCACAATCGCGGGCACACCGCCCGATCTGAGGCTTACGGGGGTGGGCTGCAACTTTGCCAACAGATGCCCTTATGCGCAGGAGCTGTGCAGGACAAAGGTGCCGGAGCTGACAGAGGTATCGCCGGGCCACCGCGTTGCCTGCCACCGGCAGACAGGCGGGGAACGTCTTGTGAGAAATGAGGTGACGGAAAGTGGAAGATAGGAAAGTGATATTGAAGATTGAACACCTGTGCAAGGATTTTGATATTAAAGCAAAGTCCTTTACCGGCAAGGCCTTAAAGCTGCACGCTCTTTCCGACATCAGCCTGGATATCTATGAGGGTGAGACCCTGGGAGTCATCGGTGAGTCCGGCTGCGGCAAGTCCACGCTGGGACGCTGCCTTGTCAACCTTCATCCCATCACGTCAGGAAAGCTGGCTTATGACGGGAAAGAGCTGAACCGTCTCAGGAAGAAAGAGCGCCAGGCCCTGAGCCGGGAGATACAGATGGTATTTCAGGACCCCTATTCCTCGCTGGACCCGCGCCATACGGCCGCGGATTCCGTGGAGGAACCCATGATTGTCCACAAGACGCCTGCTACTGCCAGGGAGCGCCAGGAAAGGACCATTGGCCTGTTCCGGGAAGTGGGGCTGGACATGCAGCATTTAAACCGCTATCCCCATGAGTTTTCAGGGGGACAGCGCCAAAGGCTGAATATTGCCAGGGCCATTGCCAGCAACCCCAGAGTGGTCATCTGCGATGAACCGGTATCGGCTCTTGATGTGTCCATATAGGCCCAGGTTGTCAATCTGTTTAAGAAGCTGCAAAAGCATTTTAACCTTACCTATATTTTCATATCCCATGACCTGAGCGTGGTGAAATATATCAGCGACCGTATTGCCATTATGTATCTGGGACGGTTGGTGGAGCTGTGCGACAGCTACTCCATTTACCACAGTCCCCTGCATCCGTATACCCAGGCGCTTTTGTCGGCTATCCCCCCGGAGTCGCCTGAGGAGGAAAAGGAGAGGTTAGTGCTGACCGGGGAGGTGCCCAGCCCAATCGGGGAATAAAAGGGATGCCCTCTGGCAAACCGCTGTCCCCGGTGTATGGAGCGGTGCAGGGAAGAACTGCCGAAACTGCTGCCCCACGGGGACACGGACCACATGGTGGCCTGCTTTCTATATCAGAATGAACGCGACTGACGGAGGAAAAAATGAAAAAAGAAAATTTAATCAGCATGGTGGAAGAACGGAAGGATGAACTGATTGAACTAGTTTCCCGGCTTATACGGATTAACAGCGAGAATCTCACAGGAACCCAGAGGGAAGTGGTGGATTTTGTTGAGAACTATCTGGAAGAGGCCGGCATTGCCTATGAGGAAACCGGGGAAAATCCGGATTACCCCTGCGTGGTGGCGAAGATGGGAAGCGAGGACGGCTACAGCCTGATTTTCAACGGACATGTGGACGTGGTTCCGGCGGGAGACAGGGCGCTATGGGATTTCGATCCCTTTTGCGGCACAATCACTGACAGCCAGATACTGGGAAGGGGCACGTCCGACATGAAGGCGGGAGTGGCCGGAGTCCTTTTTGCCATGGCTCTGTTAAAAGAGACAGATGTCTGCCTTAAGGAAAATATACGGCTTCATATTGTTTCTGATGAGGAGAGCGGAGGGGAATACGGCTCCGCGTGGCTGTGTGAGCACGGATACGCCCAGGGGGCGGACGGATGCCTGGTGGCGGAGCCCACCTCCATGGCTACAATTGAGATTGGCCAGAAGGGCGGAATGCTGCTGACCATCCGGGCCCATGGCAAGGCGGCCCACGGAAGTCTGGGAAATTATATGGGTGAGAATGCAATCCTCAAGATGGCAAAGGTCCTTCCTCTGGTGGAAAAGCTTACCAGGATAAGCGGCCATTTCTCAGACAGGCAGCTAAAGCCCCTGGCAGACTCAAAGATGATTGCGGAGGATAAGAATGAGATTCCGGGCCTGGGAAGTGTCATAGACCATGTAACCACCAATATCGGTCTGATACAGGGGGGGGGGGGAACCACCCCATAATATGGGGCCGGACGGCTGTGCGGCGTTGTTGGCATCCCCGTTCCCAATAGTTTTGGGCCGGTTTGAGAAATGTCGGTTATACCCAAG
>JAJQEA010000386.1 GCA_021201905.1 Clostridia bacterium | reverse complement strand
ATATATTTACATAGCCAATGGTACTCGTAAATCTCACCCCTTTTTGTAAATATAATAACTCCAGTGCTATTATACACCACTGTCCTGACAGCAGCCTGACAAATATAGGATGGCTTTAAAAAAATTAAAGGGTACTTAGTGAAATCGGTGGCACCCACCCTTTCTCTTCACCTAACAAGCTACTTGTATTTGCCGGGCTGGATCCTTCTCATATAACCCGGCTCCGATTCCAGTCAGGTACGCAGCTCCCAGGGCTGACAATTCCTCTGTCTTTGAGATTGCAACCTGAATACCTGAAAAGTCACTCTGGGCCTGCATCGGATATGGATTTTTTACAGGCCCACCATCCGCCCGCAATTCCTGAAGCCCCATACCGCTGTCCTTTTCCATTGCCTCCAGCCACAGCAACACATTACAACCGAAGCCGATTTATCCCGCCGTCTAAGAAGCCAGGGGAACCTTGAAATGCACCGGAACTGCGGCAGCAGGCTGCCTTTCTGCTCCGTAAGGAAGCTGAAGATTCCTCATCCAGGCTATATTTTTTGATAGTGACATGTAACGTGTTTTGTGTACATTTTATAAAAAATAAGTAATTTTCTATATATTCACGTTATAATTTGTGGAATTTTACCGATATATTAGGTAGATATGACTCGGATGTTATCTGGAGGTATGAGTATGCGAAGAAAAAATCGTAGTATATTAGGAAAAATGATAGTAGGCATTTCAGTACCTGTTATGCTGGTAATGGGATGCGCAGGAGCTTTAATATTGGCTAATGTCAATAAAATCGTGACGGATTTATCTGAGGAACGATTAATCTCTGACTCAAACGCGGCAGCATATCAGGTAAGTGATTTTTTTACAAAATATATGTCCGGGGCAGAGCAGGCGGCTGCTAACTTGCAATTTGAGGAATTTTTAGAGGCTAACAATGACATTACGATGCGCCTGAATCGGGCGGAGGGATACAAAGAAATCAAGGTCAGCCTTGATAAAATGGCGTCATCAGATACCGAGAATATCCAGGCAAGCTGGCTTGGCGATTTCGATACCAGCCAAATCACCCAGTCTGACAATTATAATTCCCCTCCCGGATGGGATATCACTTCAAGGCCATGGTACGCAGTAAAGTCAACACAGAAGCCGGTGCTGACAGAGCCATATATTGATGCCAGCACCGGCAATCTGATTGTAACCGCGGCAGCCCCCGTGTTCTGTAATGAGAGTCAGGAGGCAATAGGTGCCATTGGTTATGATATTTCACTGACACAGCTGACCCGGACTATGGGGAATTATAAAGTCGGAGAAAATGGTTTTTTGATTTTGTGTACGCCTGATGGGCAGGTGGTATATTATCCTGATTCTGATTATATCGGTAAAAATGTGGTGGATACGGATCTGCCAGATGCGGTGATATATGCATTCAACAAGGGGGTTACCGGGAACCTGCAGTATCAGATGGATAATAAAGAATATTTTGGAAGTATGAATCAGGTGAGCAGCAACGGTTGGTATGTGATGTCATGTATTCCCATGTCCGAAGTAATGGCGTCTTATTATTCCATACTTAAACTGATTATAACTGTGTTTGGAACCGGCATTATTCTGTTATTATTAATTATATCCTTCATCTCAAAGGGGATATCTAATCCGATTAAAAAGCTGGCACGGATATCCAACCGGATTGCAGAAGGAGACTTAAAGGTGGATGTGGATGTCAAATCATCAGATGAAACTGGGCTTGTGGCAGAGGCCATGGAGAAGACGGTGAAGCGCCTTAGAAGTTATATTGATTATATCGAAGAAATTACAGCAGTCCTTGACCAGATAGCAGAAAAAAATCTAGTCTTTGAACTGAAACAGGAGTACACAGGGGAGTTTTCAAAGGTAAAAGAATCACTTTTGAATATCAAACAAACGCTCACCGCTACGTTACAGCAGATAACCAGGACATCCGCTGACGTCGCAGCCGGAGCAGGCCACATATCAGCAGGCGCGCAGAATATGTCCCAAGGTGCTACGGAACAGGCCAGTTCAATTGAAGAACTGGCAGCAACTGTATCTGATATTACATTGCATGTAAAGGACAATGCAGCTGATGCTGATGCGGCGGCTCAAATGGTTATAAGGACGGCTGATGAACTGACGTCCAGCAACAGGCAGATGCAGAAACTCCGTGAAGCAATGACCAACATCAACGATAACTCCGGTGAAATCGGCAAGGTTATCAAAACGATTGAGGACATAGCCTTCCAAACAAATATTCTGGCACTCAATGCTGCAGTGGAAGCCGCCCGCGCTGGTGCCGCCGGAAAGGGATTTGCAGTGGTGGCAGATGAAGTCCGCAATCTGGCCTCTAAAAGCTCCAATGCAGCAAAAGAAACAACAGAAATGATTGAAGCTTCCATCCAATCTGTTCAGGTTGGTAAACAGCTGACAGATGAGACAGCAGATATAATGCTTAAGCTGGTGGCAGATTCCGGCATGACATCAGAGGCCATGAAGCGGATAAGCGATGCATCCACTGCCCTGTCGGAGGCTGTTTCCCAGGTATCACAAGGAATAGACCAGATATCTGGCGTTGTCCAGAATAATTCCGCTACCACTGAGGAGAGTGCAGCGGCCAGTGAGGAGCTGTATTCGCAGTCCAATCTGCTGAATTCACTTGTAAATGAATTTCATATATAAGTCTATACAGGTCATTGTTCTAATTTGGAGCGCTGTTGTAATTCTGGCCAGGCCAGGGTATGCTGTTTGATATCACAATAAGGGCCGGGAAATCCCGGCCTTTTTGTGATGCAGCTCTGTCTGTGTATCGTTCACCTCACCGTTAAAGCCGGGGATATCCAGTGCATTTTCATCAAAGAAGTAAGGCCAAACATGGTGTCCTTCCCCTCCATTGATAGTCTTATGCTTGAAAGCCGATTTTCCGGGCGGCTGGCCATGGGCAGTCTTTCCACTGGCCCTCATTCTCCTCTGCGTGCCCCGTCAACAAATCGGTAGCGGCATCAGCCAGAAAGCCCAGGTAACTCTCCGCCGCAGCGTCCCCGCAGAGCAGCTTCCATATCAGGCCGCCAAACAGATAAGACTGAGCGAACTCCCGCCAGCTATGCAATTCCTCTGCTGCCCGCTGGGAGAGATCCCACAGGATGCCCGTGGCCTCACCCTCGGTGAGCCAGCCCAGATAGCAGCCCCAACGGGCCAGCATGGCGGCCCGGCCTACGTCCCATCCAGTCATAAATCCCGGCGAAAAGTGCGCTTTATACTGTTGGGCAAACCGCCAGCCACGGCCAGCCGATGCCAGTTCTTCTTCATCGTCTGTCTCGTCCACCAGTTCCTCCGGGGAGGCTGCCTCACAGTACATCTGGTAGCGCAGGGTGTAGCCCTCCCGGGCCAGATAGCGTATTGTGTCCAACAATTCACTGCGTCCATTAATCCCCCAGGAACGGCGCACCAGCGAAACAACCTGCTGTTCCATTACCGGTATGTGTTCCTCTACATCCAAGCCATCTAATTGATGGTCATTTAGATTGGAGATGATCCCGGAGAGCAGGATGCCGAACTTCCCCCAGCGGGGATCGTTCTTTTCGTAAGGACATGACTCTAGTTCCGGCAGCCTCTCAAGCAGTGCCAATTTTTCATTCAAAATATGGTACAGTTCTTCCTCCATCTCAAGGTCCAGATGGTCCTCATCCTTGTTATCTCCGTCTGTTTCTTCCATCTCCAGTGTTTCCAAAGCCGCGGCGATTACTCCCATGTCCTCACCAAAGAGTTGGCCCATCATGCCTTCCATGCCAAGGGCGGTCGCCTCAGCCACCGTTTTCTGAATCAACGCGTCCGTATCCGCCATCTGCGCCATGGTCTCCGGACTGAACATCTGACCCAGAATTTCTACCTGCCTCTGTTGGTTGGATGCTACCTGCCCGGCGGAGCCTGCTTCTTCCTCCTGTCGCCGGATAGCTTTTTCGGTATCAGCCTGCATTTGTTCAGCAATTTTCTGACTTTTTTCTATTGACTCATTAAGCCACCTGGATGCACCCTCGCTGGCCTCTTGGGCCCGTCTCATCATTTCCTCGATGTCAACCATGCTTCTCCTCCTTCTCTTCCTGCTCTGACAGAAAGGGATGCCATGGATCCGACTCCTTTTTCCATGAAAGCAACCGCTTTAGTCTATCCAGCGTCCTCTCCACAATATAAAACCAGGCATGGCCGACAATGAAAACAATAACAAGGACGACCAGTACCGCGCTGAATGCGCCCACACTCATCTCATCACATCCTTACTTGGTCTTAAAATGGGTCATAAAAAATTCAGTAAACTCCTTGACCTCCTGTTCTTGGGAGACATAGACATACAGGCTTTCGTCCTCCAGCCAGTCATAGATATTGATACCGATATAGCCCTTCCGGTCTGGATAAATGATGAAAGCGTCGGTGGGGTATTTGTTCCGGTAGGCTTTATGTATTTCCGAATGACGGTAATAGATGGGATCACCGCAACCGGAAAGAGCCGGGACCGTAGGAACCACGACAATGGTCTCCTGTTGTTCGTCCCAACCCACAATCAGATTGCCGATTTTGCTCTTGCTTCCGTGAACCAAGCCATAGTTAAAGCGGCTCACGTCCTCGGTAAAGCCGAAGACCAGTTTGTAGTCATCACCATTTTCCACCACATGATTAAATAACTCCCGCATCTTTTTACGGTTAGTATCACTCTTTTCCATATCAATCTCTGGCTCTTTTCCAAACAACTTTCCAAAAATGCTCATAATAATTTACCTCCAAAAGTTCATGTTACTTTTTGTTACTGCCCACGCAGATTTTCCATGTAGTCCAGAATGGCTTCCATTTGAAATTCAGTCATTTCATCAGCAGCGTCCGCAAAAAGAAAAGGCAGTGTGTCCGGGATTGCTTTGCATAAAATAGCGGTGGAGAATACCAAATTGCCCAGCATCTTTACCGTCTGCTCACCGGCGTCGATATGGAAGATATGCAGCAACTCTGTAAAAAACGTTAACCGTCTTTTCTGGAAATCCTGGCGATTTGCTCCCGACAGACACTTGGAAAGCGCCTGCTGTTCCTCCACATCCATAATGGCAAAGCGGTTCTTCCCTCCATAGCAAATATTATGGAGGAACTGCCTGACCCCATCCCGCCATGTAAGTGCAGGATCATCCATCAGTTTTTGCGCATACATCAGCATTTGAGGTTGCTGCCGATAAAATGCCTGTACGACTAAATCCTCCTTCGCCGGGAAAAAGGTATAAAAAAAGTGCACGAAATACCGACACGGGTGTAAATCTGCTCAACGGTCGTATGACGGATGCCCTGCCCGGAAAAGAGTTCCAATCCTGTGCCAATCAGCGCTTCTCTAATTTGCTCACGCTCCTCCTCTGTATAGGCTATTTTAGGCATCGTATCTCCCTCCTCTTAATAATAAAGATAAAAAATTATTTTTGTCTTTATTATACCAAAACAAATCAAATGCCGCAAGAGAATACAGCCAAATTTCTTTCTGGTCGGCGGCGCTATCGCCTATTTAAGAACCTTACACTACAAATAAAAACGGCACACTGCTTGACTTATCCCGGAATTGTATCATGGAAAATGTTATCTGGCGCGGGCTGTATACTATACTGTGGAGGAATAAGTGGAGAATATATGCACATTTATAGAAAAGGATTTTCTCCTCCTTCTGCTTCCCGTCATTCAAATTAAAATTTCAGGTTCGTATCTAGCCATTTCCCCCAACATACAATAAGCGGCCCATTTAATATTGTGCAAATAATTGTACCTATCCCAATTCCCCGCAGCGCATTAAAAAATATAATGGACATAAGCACTGCCGTAATGCAGCTTATCCAGTCATAGATAATTTTCACCTTATTAATATTCCACCCTTTGTCATCTGCCAAAACCTTTACAAACATTTCATAAACCTGCGATGGTAAATTGGTTCTGAAATAAAAGGCAATCCCCGCTGAAAGAATCACCGTTCCAATCAAAAATACAATCATCCGTTCCATGAAAGCTTCAGGTTGAATACTTCCCGTAATATCTATCATACAATCCAGTACCCATGCATAGGGTATGGCTGAAAAAAATGACCAGAGTAATCCAAACACAAATTTTTTAATGAGCAGACAGCATAATAGAAACAAAACACATTGTACGATACATTCCGATATACCGAAGGAAAGGGCCGGTATTTTCAAGGATAGAATATACGCCGGTGCGGCAACCATTGAAATCCCCATATCCGCCCTTGTCTGCAATGCAATCTCAAAGGCCGAGAGGAATGTTCCTAATAAAAAGAATGTTCCCCCACATTTCCTCTTTTTCAACATGGCTTTTTTCCTATAAAATAAAACCCATTTGATTTATTGCCGTTCATGGTTGTAAATATTAAATGCTCATATACCTGGGTATGAAAACCGGAAAGAAGTCTTTTTATCCATTGTTCGTCGTGGTGTCGGCAAGCAGCTCCTTCTGGCAGTTCAAATACTCCATAAATTCCATATTTACCGGCAAATTTCTCATATCGGGATTTATTTCTTTCATCCGAATTCAGCAGAAAATCATTCACATACAAGATGCCGCCTGGCTTTAATACCCTGTTTATCTCACGGATCAATTCTTCCTGTTCCACATTGAGATATATACATGTTAGAACAGCAAATAAAATAATCGCATCCATACTTTGGTCGGGTAATTCAATTGCCGAGTTTTCTTTTATTCTTAAATTAAGATACGGAAATTGTTTCCTGCCCCTCTCAATCATTCCCTTTGAGAAATCAATCCCGATTAGCCTGTGATAGCCTACATGATACAATTCATCCAGTGTACGTCCATACCCACAGCCCACATCCAGAATGGAAGCCTCTTTTGAAACGTATCGTTCAAATTCTTCTGTTTGGAACGGTGTTGTAAATTCTTTTTTGGCTGACACCTTATCCCAATATATTTTTTGTTCCATTTACTCTGAACCTCCTTTTTCTTGAATTATAGCTTGGTTTATGCTAATGTTGTATGAGAAATCTCATAGTCTTTTAGGAAAAGGGGGCTTTATGAAAAAAATCACTCAACTGGCGCTTGCAGAAGAATATTACAACAATTTTCCACTGACTGATTTTTTTACCTTTGATATTAATCCCTATGTATCAATTGTCCAATTTGAAAGTGAGGAAGAAATACTTCAGGAAGGAACTTCCCCGGCTTACTTATATTATTTAATTGACGGCCAGGCCAAGTTGTACTTATCCCATGAAAACGGCCGGGTCTCTTTAATCAATTTTCTAAATGCCCCCTGCTTTATCGGAGAAATGGAGCTGCTTGGAGCACAGAACAGCTCTAACGGAATAACAGCAATTACCCGGTGTATCTGCTATGCAATAAGTATAAGGGACTGCAAATCAAAGATATTAGAAGATGTAAAATTTCTTCGCCACCTCTGCCTGTTTTTAGGCCAGAAAGCGATAGGGAATACATACAACTATTCCCAAAATCAATCTTACCCATTAGAAGTGCGTCTGGCGAATTTCATATTAATGACATCGCACAATCAATACTATAGAGAAAAGCACACGGAAGCAGCCGAATTTTTAGGGGTGACTTACCGCCATCTGCTCTATGTTTTAGCTGACTTTGTAAAAAGGGGATTGTTAAAGAAAACCTGTTCAGGATACTATATTTCTGATTTGCCTGCTTTGCAACTGGCTGCTCATCTAAATGGTAGTAAATGACGGTTCCTAATTATCCCGTCAAAACCTGCGGGATTGATTATTCCTAACCAATTTTTTCTTAATCTGACATATGAACTACAGAAGGAGGCGATACCATGAAAGTAGTTTTGTTACTATATCACAATTTCATCTCTTGATTTTATGCAATCATTACAATTCCCATCTGATTTTTGTCTCATGAACCACCAGCTTTACTGGGAGCAGCACACCCACCGGCGCAATCACATCCGGGTCCGCTTATAAAAGTCTACGGCCCTCTGGACTGGCATGGACAAGGAACGCTTCCCGGCTGTTTCCCGGAGTGTAGCACTTCTATGTTGGTTTTAGAAGTTTACCACAAAAAACTGCACTATTTGAACGTTATCGAAAGGTTATTGGATATGGTTTCCTATAAAAAAAGAGACGAAAACATTGGCTCTCGTCTCTTCTCATCCATTTTAAAACTTTCAAGCCGCTCCAGAACGGGTCTGAAAAGCAGATTGTTTTGCAATTTTTTTCCTTTGACTGGGAATCATCCATTGTTCACACATCGCAATCGCCGCATAAACCAACAGAGGAATCATCGCGATCCTGTAGTTTCCTGACATTGCAAATAATCTACCGACCACAAAGGATCCCGCCAGGGAAGAAAACATCCCAAAGGTGCCTAGCATGCCGAGATTTGACGCATAATACCTTTTTCCAAAACAGTCTCTGATAAATGCGGAATTAGTAGGCGCGATCCCTCCACATCCAATGGCCCCCAAAAACAACGCCCCCATAACCAGCGGAATACTGTTCATCCGGAAGGCCAGCTGGAACAGCAGCGTGGAGGCCGTCATGGCCATACTCACGGCAAAAATGGTCGGCCGGCTCCCCATCCTGTCATAGAACCGTCCCATCAGCACCCGGCACAAACCGTTGGTGACGGAAACTACTCCCGTTGCCAGAACCGCAAACCTCCCTCCGCCGATGCTGGTGAGAAAGACTGCGGTATTTCCTATAATTGAAAGGCCGATTGCCCAGATAAATACCGCCCAGATATAATATGACCAAAAACCTGATTTTTTCAGCATTTCCGGGGTAGAACAATCGCGGTCCGAGACAGTGGACGCTGTCTTTTCTTCCTTTTCCAATATAAACAGCAGGCTTGTAACCAACGCCAACGCCAGGAACATAATTACCGCCAGGATCCGGAACGTACCAATCCAGCCGGTTCTTTCTTCCAGAAGGTTAATCAAACCAGCGAACAGGAAGCTTCCAGATCCAAAACCCATAAACAACATACCGCTGCTCATTCCGATACGTCCTTCAAACCAGCTGTTAACCGTATAGGTAATTGTGTTATAACCAATACCAGTCGCCAACCCCACAAAAACCCTATACGAAATATTCAACTGCCCCGGCGTATGGATCAGGCTGCTGCAAAAGAACCCGATTCCGAATAATGCGGCGCTTGCCGACAGCATGACTTTATGACTGAACCGTTTGCTGAGCGCGCCGGACAGCACTGCTCCCATTGCATTAAATATCATAGACAATGTAAAAACCAATGATGTCTGTGAGCGGTTCCATTCCAAAGCGGTTTCAAGCGGCGTTACAAACAGGGACCATGCATAGGCAATGCCCATGAGCATCATTCCGACCGTGCCTACAGCCAGCTGTATCCATGATTTTTTACATATTTGAGCCATTATGATTATTTTCCTTTCAGTAAAAGGCACCCTGATAAGAGCTTAACTTTTATCGGGATGCCTGGATTTTTGATCTGATACTATTTCAAATACTTTGAGTATGCAGCCTTCATACGGTCAAGTCCCAACTGAATATATTTAGTCGGACACGCCAGATTCCACCGCTCGAATCCTTCTCCCTGCTCGCCAAACACATATCCTTCATCGAAGAACAGTCCGGCTTCCTTATGGTTAATCCGCTCAAGCTCCTTATAGTCAATGCCCAGTCCGTTAAAATCCATCCATAACAGGTATGTAGCTTCAAGGTCCGTTACCTTGATCTGTGGGAATTCCTTTGCAAAAAATTCCGTAATCAGATCCTTGTTGGTCTTAATTACCTCAATTACCTGATCCAGCCACTCGCCGCACTGGTCATAGGCAACCTGGCACGCTTTATATCCCAGTATATTACATTTGGGATTCGCCGCCCCCCCCCCCCCCGGGGCAAGGGGGGTGGGTACGTAGGGGTTAGGGGGGGGGGGGGGGGGTGTGGTGGGTGGTTGGGGGGTGGGGGGAGGGGT
>JAJQEA010000175.1 GCA_021201905.1 Clostridia bacterium | reverse complement strand
GCATGAAAGTTCATTGCAGGAAGTGGTAAATGCCCTGGCTGGCAGAGAACCAAGAAGAAAAATTTATTTTGCATTAGCCGGTGTATTTGGGCTGATAGGCAGTATACATCTGGGTAGGGCGAAACGATGGGGAGAGTCTGTAATGGGGCTGTTATTTGTTTTGATGCCCTTTTCTGTAAGAACCACATCACTCCCACGTTATGTTGTTGGCGCTTATCTTCCGGTGCTGGGCTGGACGGATGTGTTTTGTAAATGGAAAGCGAAGTGGTTAGGGATAATCCTGACAGTATTGGCGTTGTTTGAATGCGTTTTATTTTATTTCTGGCTGGAGGGGAAAGGTCTTTTAGTATAACCTGTTAGTCCGGGAGGAGATTTATGTCTGTTACTGCTATATTATTTCTTGCATTTGTATTTTTAAAACCCTGGTATCTTCTTCCGTCAGGAGGTTTAGGGGTCGGAGACGCAGTACTGTTGGTGGCCTTTGTCAGCGCGTTGGTACGCAGATTTGTGAAAAAACAGCATGGACTTTTATACAAGGAGGATTGCTTTTTTTACGCATTTTTAGTATGTGTAGTGTTGGTGAATGGATTGAATTATGTTTTGGATCCTCATAATGATTTCATCCGCAATACAGCATATTGGATGTACGGAGGAATTCTGATATGGACTTTGAGGGAGGCCGCCGGAGAAAAGGACTTTTTACTGAACCTGAACAGGGTCCTGAAGCTTATATTGGTGGTTCAACTGGCGGTTTATGTCTTAGGAGCAGGGCGTATTTATTATGAGTACTGGGATGCGAACAGGTATATGGGAACATTTAACAATCCTAATCAGATGGCATACGTGCTGTTTTTGACTATCCTCCTGATTTATTGCTATGATAGTGAGTACCATAAACGATCGTTCTGGCTGTTTTATATGATTGTTGGCTTTCTGATTTTGCTTACCAAATCAACCGGCATTTTTTTGGGATGGACGCTGTTGGCTGCGGGAAGTGGTTGTATTTGCATTTACAGACAGTATAAAGCTGGACGCATATCCGGCCGGTTTTTGTGTTGTATAGGAGTAACCCTTTCAGCCGCATTGGTAATCGGCCTTTGGTTGATTTGGCCGGAGCAAGGCTTTACCATACAAGATAAAGAGTACAATATTCTTACGAGGATTCAAGAGAAACTGGCTCTTCTTTCACAGGGGGGAATCAGAAAGCTGATAGTTGACCGTGGTGGAGAAAAGATACTTTATTATCCGGAATATCTTCTGTATGGAGCGGGAGAAGGTTTCTTTGAACGTTTTCCGCTGGCAGTGGTCTGGAAGAGCGAAATTCATTCGACCCTATTCAGCATATGGTTTTCTTATGGTATAATACCGACTGCCCTGATGCTGGTGTGGCTTTGGAGAAACCTGAAAGGTGCGCCGGCCGACTATTGGCCTGTTTATATTGCCCTTTTGGCGGAAAGCATGACAGTGATTAACTATCGTCAGCCATTTTTCTGGATGATACTGGCCTATGCCGGTATAAAATCGGCCAGTCATTATTACAGAGGAGGCTCATAGATTTCGAGTCAGAAGCGGAAAGATTGCAGTAATATAAAAAGGGTATGGTGAAACCATTAATGAATGCAGCTTTGGAAGGGCTGATAAAAAAGGATATTAGGGATGGAAATGTCTTGAACAGCAGCGTTAAGCCTATCATACCCAGTAAATAACGATATAATTTGGTTTGCCAGGTTCCTCTGGTTTCATTATAATGAATCAGCTTTCTATCAAGAGTCCATCCGTAAGCCAGGCCAATGATACCACCACACCCGTGGAAGCAGCCATTTATCATTTGCTGGGGATTTACAAGCAGTTGTCCATCAATATAATCCAGAGGATAGGATTTATTTTTGGCATAGAATACCAAAACAATGGATGCCAGTGTTATGCAGCCGGCAGCAATCCAGTCCCGTCCTCTTTTCTTATCTGTCCAGATCAGGAGATAATGAGTAGCGTAGAGAATGAATCCTCCTAAAATAAGGGACACTATTACATCTTGGGGAGTATGGACGCCTAAATAGTTGCGGGAAAAGCCGACAGCAAGTATAATGAGTAGCAGAAAGCTTGCTATTGGTTTATTCCTTTTAAAATCATGTACAGCTAAGCCGCCCCATACGGCCATGGCTTTGGCAGTATGTCCACTGGGAAAGGAGTATCCGCTGGTTCCGGGCCTGGCAGAATCTACAGGGGTTATCCTGCTATCACGAATCCATGGTCTGTAAGCACAAACAGTTATTTTAATGGCCTGGTTTATAAAGTTTCCCAGGTGGAAATTGAAGAGCAGGTATAAGGCAGATTGTTTGCGGACACACCAGTATATGCCGGCGATGACGGACATAATTATAAAATCCTCTCCGAAAGTAGTAGTAAAGAGAAATAAGCTGTTAAAGATCTGGTGTGTGATGGAACGGAGTGATTGAAGCGAAAGCAGATAGTTGATATCCATGAAATTCTCCTTTTAGTATTAGTTGAAATTATTATAAACGAGATAACAGTAAGAGTCAATATATGATCTTATCAAAGCAACAATAAGTAAAAGTTTGAGCTTGGAGGGAATTAAGTATGAATATAACAGCGTTAATAATGGCCGGAGGACGTGGAGAACGTTTTTGGCCCAGAAGCCGGAGAAATATGCCAAAACAGTTTCTGACGATTACAGATGATGGTAAGACGATGATTCAGTTGACTGTTGAGAGAATAGCTTCATTGGTAAAGATGGAGGATATTTATATTGCAACAAATAAAGACTATAAGAATCTGGTACTTGAGCAGCTTCCAGGTATACCGGAGGAAAATATACTGTGTGAGCCTGTGAGCCGTAATACAGCACCTTGTATTGGACTGGGAGCCGTCCATATTTCCAAGAAGTATAAAGATGCCCTGATGTTAGTTTTACCTTCTGATCATTTGATTAAATTTAATAAAATGTTTGTTTCTACATTAAGAGATGCCTGCCGTATAGCGGAAATGGGAGATAATCTGGTTACCATTGGCATCATGCCTGATTATCCGGAAACGGGATATGGGTATATCAAATTTAATAATCATGAAATGGAAGGCCGCGCATATAAAGTAGAACGATTTGTGGAAAAGCCAAGTCTGGAGGTAGCAAAAGAATATCTGGCCACGGAGGAATATCTGTGGAATAGCGGAATGTTTATTTGGAAGGTTTCCTCCATTTTGAAGAATATAAAGAAGTTTATGCCTGCTATGTACAAAGGATTGGAGCAAATACAATCTGCTATCGGTACGGATGGGCAGCAGGTAGTATTGGAACAGGAATTTAATAAAATGGAATCTCAGTCCATTGACTATGGCATAATGGAACGGGCAAAAGATATCTATATATTACCAGGTGCTTTTGGATGGGATGATGTAGGTTCCTGGCTGGCAATTGAGCGTATTAAGAAATCAAATGAATTTGGGAATGTAGTGGACGGGAATGTCATTACTGTAAATACTTATAATTGTATTATTCAGGGAGACAGAAAATTGATAGCTGCTGTTGGCCTTAAGGATATAGTTGTGGTAGATACGGAAGACGCTATTTTGATTTGCGAAAAAGATAGTACGGGGGATATAAAAAGGGTATTAGAGAATCTGAAGATTTGTAACCGCGATGAATATATATAGATAAATTAAGGAGTTAGGCAAGGTGACGGAGAGAGTAAAAGACACATACAAATACTGGCTTAATCAGAATCTGGAAGATATTGAACTTACAAAGGAATTGGAGACAATCAGCCGGGATGCCAAGGCTATCGAAGAACGATTTCACAAAGATTTGGAATTTGGGACCGGAGGATTAAGGGGAATAATGGGAGCTGGAACCAATCGTATGAATGTTTATACAGTTGCCAGAGCCACCCAGGGATATTGCAGTTATTTGAAAAAAAAATATTCTGGGGAAATTCATGTCTCCATAGCATTTGACAGCCGATTAAATTCAGTTAATTTTGCCAGGACTGCGGCGGAAGTGTTTGCGGCGAATGGTATCATAGTTCACATATATCCGGAATTAATGCCCACTCCTTCGCTGTCATTTGCAATACGGCAGCTGCACTGTAATGGCGGTATTGTTATTACGGCAAGCCATAATCCTTCAGAATATAATGGTTATAAGGTGTATGGAAACGATGGATGTCAGATAACGACTGGTACTGCAAAGGAAATTCAGAAGGAAATAAGCCAGATTGATATATTTGCAGATGTGACACGGATGCCATTTGAAAAGGCTCAGGCAGAAGGGCTGGCTGCCTATATAGGTAAAGAGACAGTGGATGCATTTATTCAGGCTGTTTCAAAAGAGACATTGTGCGAAGCAGGAATGAAAAAGGATATATCAATTGTATATACTCCGTTAAATGGCGCCGGAGGTTACTGCGTCAGGAGGGCGTTGGAGGAAAATGGTTTTCAAAATGTTTTTGTTGTAAAAGAACAGGAAATGCCGGATGGATGCTTTCCCACTTGTCCCTATCCGAATCCTGAAATTGAGCAGGCAATGGAATTGGGAATTCGTGATGCAAAGCATTTGAACTGTGATTTGCTGCTGGCAACAGATCCGGATTGTGACCGGGTTGGTGTTGGGGTAAAGTCCGGATGTGAATTTTTATTGCTAAGTGCGAATGAAATTGGTATGCTGCTTCTTGAGTACATTTGCAAACGAAGGAGTGCCAGCGGTAGTATGCCATGCAGGCCTCTTATGATGAAGACCATAGTAACTATCGATATGGCTGAGCGGATTGCATCTGAATATGGGGTGGATACAGTGAATGCGCTCACTGGTTTTAAATATATTGGGGAACAAATAGGACTTTTGGAGGAAAAGGGGGAGGAAGATAGATTTATATTTGGATTTGAAGAAAGCTATGGATATCTGTCCGGCAGCTATGTCAGAGACAAGGATGGGGTAGGAGCTTCTCTTTTGATTTGCGAGATGGCGGCATATTATAAAAACCAGGGAAAAGGATTAAAAGAAGTACTTGATGAGTTATATGCAAAATATGGCTATTGTCTCAATACTCTTCACTGCTATACCTTTGAAGGCTTGGAAGGAATACGAAAAATGGATGGAATCATGAGTGGATTCAGAACCGCAGCTCCAAATGATATAGGAGGACTGAAAGTGATATCCATCAGTGATTATAAAGAGTCTCTGATTAAGTACAGTGATGGAGAGAAAACGAAAATTCAGCTTCCCAAATCTAACGTGATGAAGTTTATGTTAGAAGGAAATGTATCCATGGTGGTTAGACCTTCGGGTACAGAGCCAAAGTTAAAGTTATATTTTTCAATTTGTGCGGATACCGAAGCAGATGCTAAACAATTGGAGATGAAGATAAAAGAGGATATTGAAAGGGTACTATTATAAGTCTCGGTGCGTCAAGAAGCAAAATAGGAGTGTATGTGAAGAGAAGAAACTGTTGACAAATGTAAGCGCCAAATATTAGGGTGTATTTCTTTGCTATTCATTTTCTTTAATAATTGTAGCTGATAGGTTATGGCATCTGCTCGCAACATCCATTTCTCGATGGCGAAACAGATTGGGCTTACCAATGAATGCCGCTAGAGCGGCATGATAGGTGCCTACTGGTGCTGTGAAAATGACATCACCGGAGAACAGCAACTTTTCGATGAAGTGGAAGTAAGGTTCCCATTAAAGAAATGACCAATGCGTATCGCACTAAGCTGGTGCCTTGAAGTGAAAAAATCCAGAGTATCAAAAATAGTATACAAATTACTCCAACTCGCAATGGGTTGGAGCAATTTTATATCTGATCATATTATTGTTTGGCAATTACATAATACCTTCAAGACATTCCCCCAGTCCAATAGCTATAAATTAATCTGCTCATTCCGTGGATATAAGCACCGCAGGAGTTGCCGGGGCCTTTTTCCTGTTTTTGATAGACAGTTCTAGTGCATATACAAAGGCTCCCATCAAGGCGCTTGATATGTCCAGAACTGCGGCTGCTGCTGCGGAGAATAAAGCCATTGTATTATATTTTGTGTGAAGCAGGTTTAATGACTTTTCCAAAGGGTTAAGTTTGGCAAGGTAGTTCCGTTCAAGAGCAGAGATGTCATCAATCTCTTCCGTGCGGTCCGGTTCCGGCAGGTTGATACCCGGATTAAGGGTGACAGTGCCGCCATCTGCATCCGGACTATAGATGAATAGGTCTTGAGGCAGAGGAAGGGATTTTACAAGTTCACGCAGCTCGTTTGTCTGACCATACCAAAGTTGTTTCCAGCTTTCTATCTGTTCCTGGGTGTTCTCGTCTGCTTCAGCAGTGAACATAAAAGCATTTTTATTTTGTCTCTTATTATCCAGCATATGGATGATTGCGTCGGTTTTATTCTGGCAATCGAGTATTTCTTTTCTCACAGAAAGAGAGTTTTTGAAACTGAAGTAATTCGTCATTTCGTAACTGTTATTGGTAAAACCTTCTTTTAATAATAGGGCGAACATATCGTTGGTGATTGTGTCAAGGATGTCTCCGTTGGGGTCGTCCTTATTAATTTCCACCATGATATTTTGGCGGTAGGATTCCATTGTGTTTTGGGTGTTATTCATTTTATGGGCGGTGACTTTGTTGATGCAGGTTTGGAGAGCGCTAATAATCGAATCCAACTGTGTGACATTTGCTTTCATAGCGTTGATTTCTGTCTCACGTTCATTATTGTCCTCCTGCAGATTAATAAAGGCCTGGTCATTAAAGTTCTTATACTGGCTGAGCCGAAGGTTTATGTTGTTCCAGATGTTTTCCTTACTGCTTATATTTGATAGAATATTGATTTTTATAGTATTAGCGGTATTCTTTTCGCCTTCCAGTGCAGTCAGGGCATCGTTGGCCTGCTGGTCTGTATATGAGGAGGGCAGGGCGCTCTTAATGTTGTCCAGACTATTCAACAGCGCATGATGAAAAGATGTGTAATCCGATGACAAAGTGAAAACGTTGATATCTGTTTTACAATTGTCGATTATTTGGACAATTTCTATATTGCTTTCTGAAGATGGGCTGACAAATGGAACACTGCAGTATGCGTCCATAGCCCCTTTTTGTGTAGTCCAGATACTTATCCAGGTAATCCTGGTACTGATAGCATTTCTTGATGGTAAACTCATCCATGATACGTTCAGCGTCACTGTAGTAAAGACTGGTGTTATATATTTCGTTTGAAATAAATACAAAGCTGAACAGCGAGGACGATACCAGCATCGTTACCCATAAAACCAACACAACTCTGGGGTTTATTGTGAAAAAATATATTAGCTTCAGGTTTAATATAAATAATGCGGTCTGTATAGCAGCGGATACCAGAAGTGCCTGCCACATTTGCGTAAATACGTATTCATGAAGACCTTGGGCGGTTGCATAAAATGAAACCATGGCAAGAGCAAGGGCACAGGTTACCAGAAGCTTTCGTATACTTGTTAATACCTTCATTCTTCCTCTTCTCCTTCCTGTTCGTTAATTAATTCCATGGCGCTTGATAAAAAATCGGCAGTGACAAATGCAATTAAATCAATAGATGAGTTTAAAATATTATTTCCGATATCTGATACCTTCTTTGCCAGCTTCTTAGAGTAGTCAAGAATCCAGGATGTAACATTGCTGTCCTTTGCCATTTTAATCAGAGCATGTACGCTTAAAAGACAAACCGGATAAAGAATTAATATTATCAGTGGCAATGAAAAGATATCACCCTGAGCAAAGAGATTTAATACAGTATCTTGGCTTAATATCCCAGTCTTAGCCAAAAATGCTGATAAGGCGGCAATGGTCAGTACATAGGCCGAAGGGTTTTCATTTCCCTGTATTGTTGTGACCATTATTTTTATCAGTTTATAGTAGCAGAACAAAAGGGTGAATACGACGACCATGGACAGTATACCAATGAGAAACACAATGATAATTGAATTGACATCATGAAAGAGTGTTTCAGCATTAGCGATTTTGTAATTGGTAGTTTGAGATAACCGGGTCATCATGTTGTAAGTAAATAAAAAGGGGATGATAGTTAGCGCTATGTATAAGAGCGACTGCCCCAATGAAATTCCTTTGTAAGATTGTGTGGTGGGACAGTCATCCTTGGCATTGGTTAAGGACGCCTGGGAATCAGCTTCAGCAGCCGGATTTTTATGGGGAATGAATCCGTGCCTGGCTTGTTTGGCTTTTGTTGTATTGTTGGTTGCTGTGGTTGTATCAGAGGGTTCCTGGGTGTGTGAAAGGAACCATGAAGATAGTTTTCTTATATAAGGAAAGAAAATCCGTAAAAGGTAAAAAGAACCAATGATACAAACTCCATATTCTATGGGGA
The DNA here is from genome assembly GCA_021201905.1 of Clostridia bacterium. GTDB lineage: Bacteria > Bacillota > Clostridia > Lachnospirales > Lachnospiraceae > Enterocloster. Next base: position 1,652 of record JAJQEA010000175.1, on the reverse strand, counting down.
ATTGAAAATAGGCTTCAAACATTTCTCTTCGGTATAAACCATTAATGATAACTATAAGTGAAAGTATAAATATCATATAACGTTCATGAAGGTGTTTCCCCTTGACTGATAGATAAAGCGTAAACAAAAACCAGCCTGAAAGAAAGAACGTAAAAAAGCTTTTAAAATCAGATGTAAAGGGATGAAATTCGGTCAATAAAAATGTAATGACTAGGATGCTGGCCAAAGGCAAGACGGATAAGACCCGTTTGCTGATGATAGATTTCGATTTGTTTGTATCCATAAGACCCTCCTTTCGTCTGGCTGGATTTCTGGTTTCCATTGTTTGGTTTTAAAGTTTCTCCATAATAAGTATGATATTTCAACAGCCTTAAAATATATTATATAAGGGTGTTATACTTATTATGGGTCTATGGCTAAATAGTATCATATTGTGAAATATGTTTCTATTTGCGTATTATATAAAGATATAATAAAGATTTTATACAGTTTAATTTTTAATAAAATGATCAGGATTTAAATAAACCAAAGTGGATATTAATCAAAAATTTAGTGTTCTTTATATGAAAATTTGAAGGAGGGGGAGAGGTGGATAAAGAATACAGTGGTGAATTTTCTGCAGAAATGATAGAAGCTAAAAGAGTATTAAAGACCAATATTAAGAAAATCCGGGAAGTTGAGGGATTGAGTCAGGAGGCGTTTGCTAAAAAATATGGAAAATCCATGTCTTCAATTTCCAATTATGAAACCGGGTCGAGCCTGCCCTCTTTTGAATTCCTTCTCACACTGAGAGAACAATATGATTTTTCTATGGAAGAATTTATAACATCCACTGATATTGAGATAACAAAGGGAGGCAATCAGGGGGCAAAAACGGAAGGCCCAGTTAGGAATCTGGATAAATATGTGGGGGCATATTTTATATATTTATTTGATACCAGCAGCCACGGTGATGAGCATGAAAAAGGTGATATTGAGGCAGTACATTTTGGGGTGATGAGCATTTACAAAAAAAGGGGAAGGAAAGATACATTGGGCGTTATGGGCTGCTTTAATATGGTGGATAGTAAGACAAAAGTTTTCCACGAAGAATGCAGCAAAATATTCGAAATGAATGAAGCGGAATGTGAACAGAGACTTAAGGATGCATACAGGAACAGAAATCATACCAGTGTATACTATGGGGAACTTGCATTTTCAAGGGATAACCTGTTTATTAATCTTAATAGCGGAGAGAAAGATAAAGCGTTAATAATACTGAGGATTCCGAACTCGGAGAGCCCGGTGTATATAGGGGGTATAGGCACCATTAATTCTGTTTCTAAAGGCAGACATTCTTCACCATGTATCCAAAACATAGGATTGTCCCGTTTTTATTTAAAGGTTAATCCCGCAGCAATTGGCGAAAAACTCATATTTGAGGAGGTTAATCCGGAGTTAAGCCGTGAATCCAGAGAATTGACAGAGTTTTTCAAGCTTTTATACTGCAATGACAGGCCTATTACTGCTTTTCAAGAAGAGACAAAACGAAGATTGATTCAAAGTCTTATGGAGCATTATATCAAGAAGTACCTTGAGGCGAATTTGTTTAGGACTAATAAGGTAGAGGTTGAACGAAATGATGATTGGTATAAATTTATAAAAGATAATCG
>JAJQEA010000103.1 GCA_021201905.1 Clostridia bacterium | reverse complement strand
ATAGCTTCCAAGCTTCCTGCAGGCCTCCGGCTGGGAGACAACTGTCTTTTCGCCTTCCTGTATGCCGAAAATGCTGCTTAGAAGGCTGAAGGGCAGGGCGCCGGAATACAGGTTTGCCGCCTCGCCGGCTGTGCAGACATTATATGTTTTTTCCGCATCATAGACCTCCTCTATCTTGAGGGTGGAGGACGCCAGTTCCTTCATCATATCCGTTACCCGGGCTGTTGCGGCCCCGGCTTCCTCCGGGCTCAGGCCGTTGTTTTCGCGAAGCTTTGTGAGATATTTTTTTGTATTCCTCCACCCGTTTCTGGTTGGAGGCGTCCTCGGAGAACCAGACCTCCCTCCTGAGACCGGTATCCGGCTGGGAGAGATAGAGGACCTTTACCGAGGAGTCCTCACTGTCCCCGCCGTAATACCAGCCCATAAGGCTGAACATTCCGGTATTCCTCTGGAACCTGAGACATGCCTCCAGAAGCCCGGTGACAGAGTCCGCTGAATCTATTTCCTTTAAAAATGCTCCGGCTGTCCGGCCGTACCCTTCCCTGTCCCTGGTCTCCCGGTCCAGGCCGGTCAGATTCAGCGCGCGTATGTTGTACAGGTCGCTTCCGGCTTCCTGATCTGCCTGTCCTGCTTCAGAGGAAGCCTTGCCAATCAGGTCGTTTACCTTGGAATAATTGTCCTCCCGGGCCTTTCTGAACCAGCTCATATCGGCCTGCTCAGCCGGAATCTCCCAGCTTTCCAGCGTGTCATGGTTTACCGCGTCATAGAAATCATCCACATAGGCTGCCGGACCTTCGCCGGTTTGGCTGCCGTGAGGCGGCTTTAGGACTTCAGGCCGGTTATCTGCCGGACCTGCCGTGATTTCAGCCTGGCTCTCCGGCTCTGTTTCTGTCCGGCCTGTACCGGAGCATCCGGTGACAGCCATGGCTGCTGCCAGTATAGCGGCTGCCAGCGTGGGGATTTTTCTTTTTTTCATTATGAATTCCTCCTTGATTGCTTGATTACAGAGCGTGTCTGAACATTGCTTACATCCTGCCCTGTATGAATAACAGCGGGTAAAGCGCCCGGCGTCTGTCACAGCATTTAATATGCCCTGGTATATGCAATGATATAAAAGTTCCGTGGAAGCGGAGTCCCGGTGGGATTTTTGGGTGATTCCGGGATTGACATTTTGCCGGGTTACGATTATAGTATAATACAGAATACGAAGGAAGCAAATCCTTCATGAGCAAAGGAGTGGTTGTTATGTTGGCAGAGCGTAATGGTAAAGCAGAGGTGAAAACAGTATAACAGAACAGTAGGACAGGAAGCGGCATACTATGTTTTTTTATGCGCACGGCTTGTTGTCGTGTTTTTTGTACCCTTTTTTAGGGGAAATGACAGAAGCATGGGCCGCGCTGTCAGCTTATGAAGGAGAATTTGATTTGGAGAAAGAAAATTGCATATTAATCAGCAGCGGTAAGAATTGGGTGGAGCAGGCGGCAAAGGACCAGCTTTTGGCAGTGAGCAGGCTTCCGGGCGTTGTGAAGGCAGTGGGGCTTCCGGACCTGCATCCCGGGCGGATTCCTGTGGGAACCGCTGTCCTGAGCAGGGGAGTCTTATATCCCCATCTGCTGGGAAATGATATCGGATGCGGTATGAGCCTCTTTGATACAGGGATAAAGAAAAAGAAATTTAAACAGGAGAAGTGGGTATCCAGGCTGGAGGCCATCCGGGCTCTGGAGGATATTCCCTTTTCCAGCCCCTATGAGGAGGAGTGCCCGATTCGGGACCTGGGGACCCTGGGAGGAGGCAACCATTTTGCGGAGTTCCAATGTGTGGAGCAGATTTATGACCAGGAGGCCGCCGGAAACCTGGGACTTTGCGCAGGCCATATTCTGCTTCTGGTCCACTGCGGCTCCAGGGGATATGGCCAGGACATCCTGTCCCGGTTTTTTGTGCCGGAGGGGCTGGAGGACGGCTCCCCACAGGCAGAGGCGTATATGGCCGGGCATGACAGCGCCTTAAGGTGGGCAGGGCGTAACCGGATGGCGGCGGCAAAGAAGCTGCTTGCGTGGCTGGGGAGTAACTCCGGGGCTGAATTGCTCATGGACAGCTGCCATAATTATCTGGAACGGACAAAGGACGGACTTCTGCACAGAAAGGGCAGTGTGCCGGCCAGGAAGGGGGCTGTGGTGATTCCAGGGTCAAGGGGTAGTTTGACATATGTGTGTATCCCAAGGGAGGATACGGCTGTGTCGCTGGATTCCCTCTCCCATGGAGCTGGGAGAAAATGGGCCAGAAGTATCTGTAAAAGCCGCATAGACCAAAAATATGACCGGGATTCCATCCGGTGCACCGGCCTTAAGAGTCGTGTGGTCTGCCACGATACCAACCTGCTGTTTGCAGAGGCCCCGGAGGCATATAAAAATGTGGAGCAGGTCATCGGAGTATTGCAGGAGTATGGGCTCATTGACATAGCAGCCACCCTGCGTCCCCTGATCACGTTTAAAGGATAGGAGGGAGTCCATGAGAGTACAGATTAGCTCCGGTCAGGGGCCGGCAGAATGTGAGCTGGCAGTGGCCATGCTCTATGAAGAACTGAGAAGGGAAGCCGGGGATGTGCGCCTGGTAAGCTGTATGCCCGGAAAGAAGCCGGGCTCCATGTCATCTGTGGTGTTTGAGACAGACCGGAATTTGCGGGAGCTGGAGGGCAGTATGCTGTGGATTTGTAAAAGTCCCTACCGTCCCGGACACAAGCGGAAAAACTGGTATGTGGACGTGAGCATACTGGACCAGGTCCCAAAGATATCAGAGGAAAGGATGGTGCGTTTTGAAACCTTCCGCAGCGGAGGAAAGGGCGGACAGCATGTGAATAAGGTGAAGACCGGCGTGCGGGCCATCCACATTCCCACAGGCACAGCCGTGGTGTCAACCCAGGCCAGGAGCCAGCACATGAATAAGCAGATTGCCATGAACCGGCTGTGCTGCATACTGGCAGAGATGAACGACCGGAATCAGCAAAAGGAAAAAAGCCTTGCGTGGATGGAACACGCAAGGCTGGAGCGGGGAAACCCGGTCCGTATTTATAAGGGTATGAAGTTTGAGCGGAGCCGGTAATGTTAATTCTCCGGTACACCGCCTGTGTGTATGCCCATTCCATCCCGGATTTGTACCAGCCCGTCCAGCGCTTCGCCGGAGAGATAAGGAACCTTGCGGCCGGTGATGTGGGAGAGAATCAGGGCGTGAAACAGGATGTTGGCCTGGTGTTCCAGGGTTTCCATGCGGTAAAGGGCCTGATAAAGGTCCTTTCCCCAGCTTAAAGCTCCGTGGTTTGCCAGCAGGACAGCATTGTAATGATTGATGAAAGGCGCAACGCTGTCAGGTACATCATAAGTTCCGGGCTTGGCGTAGGGGGCAATCAAAATATTGCCTGTTACCAATACGGCTTCTGCCACAACTGGTTTTTTCATTTCCATTCCCATGACGGAAAAGCTGGTGGCAGCTGCCGGATGGGCGTGGACCACCCCTGTTATATCAGGATTTTCCTGGTAGACCCGCATATGCATCTTTACTTCTGAGGATGGCATTCCTCCGGCCAGTATGGTCCCGTTTAAATCCATTTTCACCAGTGAATCCGGATTCATGAAGCCTTTGGAAACGCCTGTGGGCGTCACAAGAATGGTGCTGTCGCTGATTTTACAGCTGATGTTTCCGTCATTGGCAGCAACATATCCTCTGTCATAGATGCGTTTTCCCACATCCAGGATAGCGCTGCGCGCCTCTTTTTCAGATAAATAGTTATTCATAGTTAAATCCCCTAGAATCTCAGACCCAAAGTTGCTAATACGACGATGACAAGCGCGGTGAAAATAGGAATAATCACGGATGCGACAAACATATCCAGATAACCCTCTTTATGGGTGATGCCGCACAGGGACAAGGTGGTTACGGTAGCCCCGTTGTGTGGAAGCGAGTCCAGGCCGCCGGAAGAGATGGAGGCAATCCTGTGCAGTACCTGGGGGCCGATTCCGATACGGGCGCCCTGTTCCAGGAAGGTCGGTGCAAGAGCTTCCAGGGTGGCCCCTAGTTCGCCGGAGGCAGAGGCCGTCATGCCGCATAACAGATTGACTGCCAGCACCTCGGTAATCAGCGGATTAGCCGATATGGAGAGGATGAAAGCCTGTACAATGGCAAAGATGGCCAGTCCCTTAATCACAGAGCCAAAGCCCACAACGGCACAGGAGTTAATAAGGGGCATCAGGGAATTGCCCGCGGCGGACTTCAGACTGTCCTTCAATGCCTTAAAACGGGGAAGTCCGGTTATAATCAGGTAAAGGATGGCAACAAGCAAGGCGATCAGGACAGACCAGTTGCCGGAAACCGCGCTGATTTTCGTGTTGTACTGTTCCAGATAGGCCGTATTCACACGGGGATATATGACCTTGGAACATAAGAGGTTGACCGCTACAATCAGGAGGAACGCTATGACAGGATGGATGATGCCGGGAAGGTCGGATTCCGATATCTCCTTTTTCTCGTCGTTATGGTCTCCGTACCCTTCTTCGGCCTATTTCGCTTTTTTGGCTCTGTAGTTAAGCCAGATCATGCCAAGGGTAAACATCATAATGGCTGCGATGATGCCCAGTACCGGTGCGGCAAATGCATCCGTACCAAAGTAGGTCATGGGTATGGTGTTTTGCACCTGAGGAGACCCGGGAAGAGCTGTCATGGTAAAGGTAAATGCACCAAGGGCAATGGAGCCTGGAATCAGCCTTTTGGGGATGTCGGCCGCCCTGAAAAGAGAGATGGCTATAGGAAGAACCACGAAGGTGACCACAAATAGGGAGACGCCTCCATATGTAAGAACTGCGCAGCACAGGACAACTGCCAGTATGGCCCTTTCCTTGCCAAGCCTGCTGGCGATAAGATGAGAGATGGCGTCTGCATACCCGCTTACCTCCATTAGTTTTGCAAAGACAGCCCCGAATAAATACAAGGGGAAATAGTTCCTTGCGTAATTTGCAAAACCCGTCATATAGACTTCGGTATAATTTGCCATGAGATGGGAATCAAAGCCAGCAGAAAAAATTACAGCGACCATGGCAACAATTGGTGCGATGATGATTACGCTGTGTCCCTTAAATGCCAGGTATACCAGCAGGAACAGCGCAAGAAACAAACCGGCAACGCTTATGGTTGTAGTCATAAATCCACCCTCCTATACAAGATTCATTATAGCATCGGCAACTGCCTTCTGACAGCTGGCCGAATTGATATTGCCCTCCACATCAATAACCTTTATATGCTGCTCCAGCAATGGTTTAATGGTGCTTATAAAAGCTTCATCCACCTCCGGATCATACATGGGACCGCCCCTGGCTGCCGCCTCACAGAAGCCTTCATCCGGCAGGATAAGGGTTACATGGGCAGTGCTTTTGTTCAGGCGCTCAGCCAGAGTTTGGGCCAGCGTTACTGCTTCTTCCCTGTATATTTTTGTGTGGGCAATGCTTGAGTTGTGATAGACCTTCTTTCTGCGGTCAATGTCATCCGGTAATCCACGTCCGTCCTCATCAATGAAGAAATCAAGCATGTCCAGGGCTCCGGGTACCACGACCATAGGGATATGATGCTCGATGGCCGCCTGAAGCCGGTTATTTGCTCCGGTACAATACCCGCCCAGGACCTCGCAGGTCAGTTCGTGGAGTGTCATATCCGCAATCAGGTCAAAAGCGCCTTCCCCAATCAGCTTTTCCATGCAGCGTCCCCCCCACACCGTTTGCATGGAAGCATGTTTTTTCATAGATATCGTCGGGCAGGAGACGCAGCGCGCCTTCCACTCCTTTGGATGTGATGCCAAGCATTGTGGCGGCAATCTTTTTACGGGAATCAGGAACCACCTGCTTCTGATGTTGGAGCATGCCCAGGGCAGCGTGGCAGACATTGTGAATCACGGTTTTGACGGTATAATTCAGTCCGGAGATGTCCGCAACCGTGTGGACTACCATAATATCCTTGTCTCCCACATATTGTTCCATGGTTCTCTTGCCGCAGGCCAGGGAGGAAGCCACAATTTTAGGAACGCCAAATGGCAGGGACTTCATGGCGGCGGCAGCCATCCGGGCATTCTGGCCTCCTCCAATGGAGATGACGGCATCAAACAATCCTTCCCCATACAAAGCCGGCATGACTGCGGTCAGGGCTTTTGACATGGTTTCGATACTCTGGGCTTTATCTAAGGGATCGAATTCTTCCCAGGTCATTCCGTAGCGGGCCAGGATATCAGCAGGCCCCACCGCGGCGCCCGCGTCCACCAGGGTCTTGGTACTTATGTCAATTATGAGTCCCTGGCCTCCACATGAATCAATCTCATGTTTGGCATATAAGGTTTCCGGCAGCTTGGTGTCAAGAGAGGCAATCAGGGTAATTCTGTTATGTTCCATGAGACCTCCTTATTTGCCGTACACTCTTTTTGAGTCTACTATTTCAATCATCTCAGGAGCATGAGTGGGAAGAATGAATTCCTGGCTCTTTGCCCGTTTCTTCAGTTCCACTATGCTGTTCCATTCATCCACAATATCCAGGAAGCGCCCGGGAGGTGTGATATCATAATGCATTTCCGGTACAGGCTTCAGGTTGTCATAGGTGAAGATGAGGTCGCCGCAGCAGTGATACTGTCCCTCGCTGGTATTGACCACAACGGTCTGATGGCCAACAGAATGTCCTGGGGTGGGGTACACGCTTATTCCGTCAAACATTTCGGCTTCTCCGTCATAAAGCTGAAAGTCCCTGCCGTCAAACTGAGGCTTTAGTCCCAGGACCGGATATTCATAGGATTTATAGTAAAGAGGGATGGGGTTCACAGCAAACTCGTATTCCGTTCTCTGCACATGCAGGGCGGCGTTTACAAAGCGGTCCAGATAATAGACGTGGTCCCAGTGGAGATGGGTAAAAATGATATCCGTTATCTCGCTGCACTTGATTCCCAGCTTTTCCAGCTGTTCATAAACAGCATGGCCCTCCGGCTGTACAGAGCCGGGATGGTGGTATTTTCCGGCAATCTCCGTATCAGACATGCCTGTGTCGATCATGATCTTCCTTCCGCCGCCCTGTACCAGGAATACGGTGACGGGAAGCTTTACAAAACCCTCCACATCATAAAATTTGTGTACACTGTGGTGGTATAAGTACTGACCCTTGCTTGTGTTGGTGAAGCCTGTATTAATAGGTGTGATGGTATAGTTTGTCATAGCGGTTCTCCTTTATTTTCTGAGTCTTTTTTGTTCCCACGCAATCATGGCGGTTTCTTCAATCAATTCGGCAATCTGTCCTGCTTTCACTGCACTGGACGATATGGCGACAATGCCGTGTCCCTTTAAGATAATGGCAGATGTCTCAGGTTCCGTATCCAGAACCCTGAACACCTTGGGCAGCTCCTCCTGGGTTACGGCCTGGGTAGTAACATCCACGACCCTGACCGGTTTTTTCAGCTTGAGCTGGGAATGAAGGGTGATTAACTCCAGCTGCCTGTCATTCAGCGATATGAGGATGGAATAAGGACTGTGTGTATGTACGATGCCCCCTATTTTGGGATACCGGGCATACAGATTGCCGTGAAGGGTGGATTCCCTGGTGGGCTTGTACAAACCCTCCTGAAGGTTTCCCTGGAAGTCGGTTATGGTTATATTCTCCTCACCGCACTGCCCGTAGGAAAAACCGCTGGGCTTGACAATCATCAAATCAGTTCCCGGAATCCGGACACTCAGGTTTCCGCCGGTTCCGGTTTGAATCCCGCTCTCATATGTGCGGGATGCGGCAGCTAAGAAATCATCTTTTGCTTTTAAGAATTACCTGTACATTGTATCTCCTTTTCGTGTGTTTTTGCGCGCTTTTTATACCAAAAGCATATATACATTTGTAGAATAAATCAATATAGTAAAGGAAAAAAGACCAAATAATATGTAAGTTATACAATAGATTACGTTAAAATGGTATTAAATATAAAAATTGGTATAAAAATAAAGAAAAGTATGGTATAATATATACCAAAATACATAGCGTGGAATGAAAAATATACCGGGAGGGGTGGAATTGATGGCAAGACAAAAATTGAGTGAGGTTATATTAGAAGATTTAAAGAAAAAGATATTAACAGGAGAGTACAGGAACAATCAGAAGCTTCCCACGGAGCGGGAACTGGCGAACTATTATGATACCAGCCGTATACCGGTGAGGGAAGCGTTAAAACAGCTGGCAGACGCAGGAATCGTGAGGACATCGGCGGGATCCGGGACAGTGGTGATATCTTCCGGCAGTACCCTGTCAGACACGTCCGATGGTACGCCCTTCATGGAAAATGTTACGGTGTTAAAGGAGACAATCGTATTGAGAAGACTTATAGAATCCCAGGCCGCCAGGGAGGCCGCCAGGAACCGGTCGGCAGATGATATTAAGGAGCTGCAGAATGCGCTGTTTGATACCATTAACCAGATACGGAAGCTGAAGGCAAAGGAGAACAATTCATTTTTTGAGGCGGATGCCTGGTTTCATAAAGCCATAGCAAAGGCGTCCCACAACCAGCTCCTTGTGGACTGCCTGGATGCCATACCCTATATTACAGCCAACCATCAGTTCCTGTCTCTGAAATACACGACTCCCCGGGACGAGGTGGTGTCATACCATACACAGATATACGAAAACATCCTGGATATGAACGGAGAGCGTGCCTATGAATCCATGTACAACCATCTGTACCGGGTGGAGACATTGATGATGAACCACAGGCAGGAAGTAGAGGGACTGGGAGGAGAGGACGGCATATAAACGGAAAGGGAGGATTTGACTTAATCCTCCCTTAATTGATCCTTATAATACGCCAGCATCAAATCCACCATCCGGCCATAGCTTCTGACGCCGTCCTCCTGGCTGTGGGCTTTAAGATACCTGTCATTCATCTGGGTGGAGGCCTCTGCCACCGGTCCGTCAAAACGCTCCCAAAACCGGTTGTTCCAGTCCAGGTCCCGGACTGCCTGGGGGGACAGCTTTGTGTAGAGGTCGTAATAACTTTCGGGGTCCACCTTGGCCAGGGCATTGCCTGCGTAGACCCAGCCGGTCAGGTAGCCGCTGTAGCGGAAGTCCGGGGAGTCGGATCCGATACATGCCAGATATCCGATGAAGTTGGCCTCATCTTCCCGCATAAAGCCCTTCAGATGGGACAGTTCGTGACATATGGTATGAGGGATGTTATAGTAGGGCATCTCCCTGTTGTAGTTCACCTCTATGGTGAAGGGGGAGTAGATGCCGCAGAGCTGCTGCACGGACAGCAGTCTGGAGTTGATAAGGGGCTTTGGATAGGGATAATATCCATCCAGCTGGGGATAGGATTGACCCAGCCGAATCATGGCAGCCCTGCCGTCCTTCCCCAATATGGAAAGTTCCCGGGCCGAGGGGGCGGGGGTTGCTTCCGTCTGTCCGGGATACAGACCGTCCAGGAAATCACCGGAGTGGTCTATTTCCGGCAGAGAGCTGTTGATTTGGTTAGTAAGATACCGGCACAGCGCCAGCAGCTCATCGGTGGAGGATTTTTCCGCGGCAATACCTGCCTCATAGGAAAGGGGAGTACGGTAATAGTTGATGCCGCAGTTTACCGTGAACAGAAATAACAGGACACTGCAAAGAAAAAGAACACGGGAGAACAGCACAACAGGCTGTCTGATATGCAGAATCATGTAGCATATGCAAAGCAGGCAGAGGAAATACAGCCCGATTTCGGAAAGGGAAAATGGAAACAGGCTGCTGAACCGTCCTAATGTCCCGACTAGGAGAGGGTACACGGTGACGGAGTAAAACTGGGCAAACCCGGGCACTGTCCGGGCACAGAGCCCCAGCAGGCCGGAGGCAGCAGCCAGAACCAGGCCGGCTGCGAAGAAAACAGAGGAACGGACTTTCTTTTCTGTTCTTCCAGGAGCCGCGTTTTGGGGTCCGGGGGATTTTGCTGTGTTTTTAGAGGTAAATGCCGGTGGAAGCTTGGATGTAACGTTTTGGAAGAACTTCATATACAAC
>JAJQEA010000063.1:493-10050 GCA_021201905.1 Clostridia bacterium | reverse complement strand
TGAATCCAAACGAGACAGCCGAGCTGATGGATACCATCCGTTTTGTGAGAGATAATTTCGATATGACCATCCTTCTGATTGAACATGATATGAAGCTTGTCAGCGGTATCTGCGAAGAACTGACTGTTCTCAACTTCGGACAGGTCCTGTGCCAGGGCGAGACCGGCGCGGTGCTTCACAATCCGGAAGTTGTCAAAGCATATCTTGGTGAATAGGAGGAGCGTATAATATGGCTATGCTTGAAGTCAGGGATCTGGAAGTATACTACGGTGTAATCCAGGCCATAAAAGGAATCTCCTTTGATGTAAACCAGGGAGAAATCGTGGCTCTGATTGGTGCCAACGGCGCAGGGAAGACCACCACCCTGCATACCATCACGGGACTAATCAGCGCGAAAACAGGGAAAATTTCATACGAGGGAACCGACATAACCAGGGTTCCCGGTTATAAACTGGTGGGCATGGGAATCGCCCATGTGCCGGAGGGAAGGCGCGTGTTCGCCACCCTCACAGTGCTTCAGAACCTGAAGATGGGCGCTTACACAAGAAAAGACAAGGAAGAGACAGAGTCCACGCTGAAGATGATATACCAGCGTTTCCCGCGTCTGGAGGAGCGAAAGAACCAGCTGGCAGGAACCCTGTCCGGAGGCGAGCAGCAGATGCTTGCCATGGGAAGGGCTCTTATGAGCCATCCCAGGATGATTGTCATGGATGAGCCCTCCATGGGGCTTTCCCCTATCTATGTAAATGAGATATTTGATATTATCCAGAAGATAAACGCAGATGGCACCACCGTGCTTCTTGTGGAGCAGAACGCCAAGAAGGCCCTTTCCATTGCCCATAAGGCATATGTTCTGGAGACGGGCAACATTGCTCTCAGCGGAGACGCAAAGGAGCTTATGAACAATGACCAGGTAAAAAAAGCATATCTCAGCGAATAAAGAGAAAGATGGTTCATTGGCAGGAATATATATAGAAAAAAAGAATCACGGATATGAGAAAGAAGCAGGGGCGGATAACCCCTGCTTCTTCCCTTGACACCCCAGGTTAGATATGCTATATATAGTGTACGGCTGAGACGGTACTGGAATCTGAACGACGTTTTATACCTGAGTGCTGAAACACTCAGGCCATAGGATAAGGGGTGGATAAATGCTTGAACGACAAGACTTGGAGATGATACGAGCAATCATGAAAGAAGAGATTGCGGAATCGCAGGAGCATATCCTGGCAGAGGTGGATAAGAAACTGGATACGCGCCTTACCGGGACACAGGAGTATATCCTGACAGAGGTGGATGAGAAACTGGATACACGCCTTACCGGGACGCAGGAGCATATCCTGACAGAGGTAGACAGAAGACTGGATACCCGTTTCGCAGAATCAGAGAATCTGATTCTTGGGGAATTGGACCGGGTACAGGATAATCTGACAGAACGGCTGGACACGATGAAACGCAGATTAGATGAGATGACAGAGTATTACAGGATTAAGAAGCTGGATGATATCAATGGCGCCATGCTCCTTAAGATGATACAGGAAGTGGAAAAAAGAGTGGAAGCCCTGGAGGCGAAGACAGCCTGATTTTATCCATTGACTTTGCATGAATAAAGCTAATGTAGCGTGATTCTGCACCAGTCATATACTCATACCCCCCTGCATATACTATAAAAGCATAGCAAGGGGGTATATTTATGGACAATTTTAATGTATACAAGGATATTCAGGCGAGAACAGGCGGAGAAATTTACATAGGCGTAGTAGGGCCGGTCCGCACAGGCAAATCCACCTTCATAAAGCGGTTCATGGAACTGCTGGTGCTCCCTGCCATGGAGGATGAGAACCTGCGCAATCTGAGCCGGGATGAGCTGCCCCAAAGCGCGGCCGGCAAGACCATCATGACCACGGAGCCCAAGTTTATTCCCAAGGAGGCGGCCCGCATCAATCTGGCGGACGGCATTGAAGCCAAGGTAAGGGTCATTGACTGCGTGGGCTTCATGGTAGACGGAGCGGCCGGCCATGTGGAAAACGGCGAGGAGTGCCTGGTGAAAACGCCGTGGTTTGATTACGACATTCCCTTTACCCAGGCAGCGGAAATCGGAACCAGGAAAGTCATCAACGACCATTCCACCATTGGAATCGTTGTGACCACGGACGGAACCATAGGGGAAATCAAACGCCCCGGATACATAGCAGCTGAGAAACAGACCATTGACGAGCTGAAAAAACTGGGAAAGCCATTTGTGGTTCTACTGAATTCCACCAAACCCTATTCTGACGAGACGGCCAGACTGGCCAGGGAAATGTCTGAAGCATACGGGGTATCGGTGCTTCCCGTAAACTGCGAGCAGCTTAAGAAGGAAGATGTCTTCCATATTCTGGAACGTGTCCTGAAGGAGTTTCCCGTGACTGAGATGGATTTTCACATTCCCAAATGGCTGGAGATCCTGCCGTCCACCCACTGGCTGAAGGCCCAGGTCATCCAGGTAGCCAGGAATGTAATCCAGAAGGTGACCCATATGAAGGATGTGTCCGGGGAACTGGAACAGCAGCATGGGGATACCATCCGATCCATGAATGTGAAAAACATGCAGATGGCGGACGGCAGGGTGGGTGTCCAGGTGGATATGGACGACAGCTACTATTACCAGATTCTCAGCGACTATGTGGGACTGCCCATTGAAGGCGAATACCAGCTCATGCAGACCCTGAGCAGTCTGGCCAACATGCAGAAGGAATATGAAAAAGTGCAGAACGCCCTGACCCAGGTGCGGTTAAAGGGATACGGGGTGGTGACGCCGGAGCGCTCCGAAATCGTGCTGGATGAACCGCAGGTCATAAAGCACGGCAACAAGTACGGCGTAAAGATGAAGGCGGAAGCGCCGTCCATCAACCTGATTAAGGCCCATATTGAGACAGAGATTGCCCCCATTGTGGGAAGCGAGCAGCAGGCCCAGGATCTGATTGCCTATATCAAGGAAAATGCCAGGGAGAGCGACGACGGAATCTGGAATACCAATATTTTTGGGAAATCCATTGAACAGATTGTGGAGGACGGTATCCAGGCCAAGGTGTCCCAGATGACGGAAGACTGCCAGCTGAAGCTGCAGGATACCCTGCAAAAAATCATCAATGACAGCAACGGCGGTATGATATGCATTATTATTTAAAATCCACAGCACGGGAACCTATGTTGAGAGATGGACTGTTTCCAGAAAATTGTGCAAATATTACAATACGATTTGCATTCTTATGGGGAATATGATATACTGTAGTCATAATTGACAGAATATTCTGTGGGGCAAGACTATATTATACTCAGAGGGGAGAATGCAGATGAGACTTACATTTATCGGTGCCGACCATGAGGTAACGGGCAGCTGTCATTTTCTGGAGGTGGGAAATACCAAGGTGCTTATAGACTGCGGTATGGAACAAGGAAATAACGTATACCAGAATGCGGAGCTGCCCGTGGGGTATCATGAGATTGACTATGTGCTTCTGACGCATGCGCATATTGACCATGCGGGCATGCTTCCGTGGATCCACGCCAGGGGGTTCAGGGGCCAGGTGATAACCACCTATGCCACCGCTGACCTGTGCAACATCATGCTGAAGGACAGCGCCCACATACAGGAGACGGAAGCTGAGTGGAAGAACCGGAAGGCGCGCCGCGCAGGCAGGGGTGAGGTGGAAGCCCTCTATACCATGCAGGACGCCGAGGATGTGCTTAGGCACTTCGAGGGCGTGGCATACGGCCAGGTATTTAAGCTCAATGACAACCTGACCCTGCGTTTTACGGATGTGGGACATTTACTGGGGTCTGCTTCCATAGAGATATGGGCCACTGAGGGCGCCAGCAAGAAAAAAATCGTATTTTCCGGCGATATAGGAAACAAGAACAAGCCCCTGATCCGTGATCCCCAGTATATTACGGAGGCAGATTACGTGGTGATGGAGTCCACCTACGGAAACCGCTGCCACAAAAAGGATGTAAACCATGTGGACAGTCTGGCCAGAATCATTCAGGAGACCCTGGACCGGCAGGGAAACGTGGTCATACCAGCCTTTGCAGTGGGACGCACCCAGGAGCTGCTGTATCTGATACGCCACATTAAGGAAGAAAAGCTTGTGACCGGCCATGACAGCTTTGAGGTCTACGTAGACAGCCCTCTGGCCGTGGAGGCCACCCATGTATTCAAGGACAATATGCTGGAGTGCTATGACGAGGAGACAAAGGCCCTGGTGGAACGTGGGATCAACCCCATTGATTTTCCGGGACTGAAGCTCTCCATTACCAGTGAGGAATCCAAGAACATAAACTTTGACATGACGCCCAAGGTCATCATATCAGCCGCAGGCATGTGTGATGCGGGCCGTATACGCCACCACCTGAAACATAATCTGTGGAGGCCGGAGTGCTCCATTGTGTTCGCGGGATACCAGGCAGAGGGAACCCTGGGACGGATTCTGCAGGACGGGGCCCAGACCGTGAAGATATTCGGTGAGGAAATCGATGTTCGGGCCCATATAGAGACCATGGAGGGAATCAGCGGCCATGCGGACAGGGACGGGCTTATCACCTGGATATCCGCATTTGAGAAAAAGCCGGACTATGTGTTTGTGGTCCACGGAAGCGAGGAATCCTGCGTATCCTTCACGGATGTGCTGAAAACCCAGCTGAAGCTGGCAGCCAGGGCGCCTTTTTCCGGTTCCCAGTTCGACCTCATAAAAGGCTTCTGGATCAAGGAGACAGAGGGGATTCCCATTGAGAAGGAGACTGCCGCCAAACGCAGGGCCAGCGGTGTTTACACCAGGCTGGTGGATGCGGGCAAGATGCTGCTGGATGTGATTCACCGCAATGAGGGCGGCGCCAACAAGGACCTGACCCGTTTTACGGAACAGATTCTTGCCCTTTGCGATAAATGGGACAGATAGAATGTTACTGACAGGAGATATTGACACATGACGAAAGTACAGATTTACACAGACGGCTCTGCCAGGGGAAATCCTGACGGTCCGGGCGGTTACGGGACCGTGCTTCATTTTACGGACAGCAGCGGCCAGCTCCATGAGAAGACCATGTCCGGCGGGTACGTGCGCACCACCAACAACCGGATGGAGCTGATGGCTGCTATTGTAGGGCTGGAGGCGTTAAACAGGCCGTGCCAGGTGGAATTATATTCGGATTCCAAATACCTGACAGATGCGTTTAACCAGCACTGGATTGACAGCTGGGTGGCAAAGGGATGGAACCGGGGGAAAAGCGGGCCGGTCAAGAATATCGACCTCTGGAAACGCCTGTTAAAGGCAAAGGAACCCCACCAGGTAAAATTCATCTGGGTAAAAGGACATGCAGGCCATCCTGAAAATGAGAAATGCGATGCCCTGGCCACCTCTGCGGCAGATGGTGGGAATCTGATGACAGACCAGGGGCTGGAGGCGTAAATAAGCTTCACCCTGATACCGTTTGAAAGCGCAAAGGCGCTGCTTTACCCTGGATTCCATGCAAAACAGGGGAGGCGGTGCCTTTTTGTTTTTGTATCTGTTTCTGATTTTCTTACATATCTCTTACAATCTATTACTCCTTTAATCTTCGTGTTTCTTTTCTGCCTTTTTTGCGATAAGGTTAATACATGATGATGGCAGGGATGTGTTGCGATGAAAGATAAGCGGATATGGATTGTGATTGGATGTATCCTGGTGATAGGAACCGGTGTTACCCATTATACCAAATACTATGTGAACAGCCAGGGGGCAGCCATGATGGCTGAGACCACAGCAGGAGCGGAAGAGGCGGCGGAAGCGTCATCCTTTGCCCCGGCTTTGGGACAGCAGGATACAGTGGCAGGGGGAACGGACGCGGCTATGGCAGCTGGCAGGGCTGCGTCCGCGACACCCGCGGAGCGCAGGATGACGGGAGATGCAGGACCAGGGAATGCAGCTATGGGAAACGCAGCTGCAGGGAACGCGGTTATGGGAAACCCATCTGCAGGGAATGCGGCTGCGGGAAATACAGCTGCAGGGAGTGCGGCTGAGGGGAATACTGCTGCAGGGAATACTGCTGCAGGGAATGCAGGTGCAGGGAATACTGCTTCAGGAGATACAGGCCCCGGAAGTGCAGCTAATGGAGCAGCAGCTTACGGAGCGGCTCCGGCAGCAGAGGCAGGGGCCTTTTCTTCAGCCAAGGCGGCTCCGGCAATGGCGGATGCCTCTGAGGGGACCATGGCTTCTGATTCTGCCGGCGCAGGGGCTGCTGTTCCGGAAACCGCAGAGGAAGAGAATATGCCTATGTCTCCTCTTGCGGGAGCCAAAACCAGGGAGTATAAGACGAATCTCATAGTAGACTACCGAAAACGCCTGGAGGATTTGGACACCCAGATCTTTAAGATGCGGGAGGAGGAAACGAATTCCAATGTATATTCCATCAAGACCTCGGCTGAGACAGAGCTTAAGCTGTGGGAGGGAGAGCTGAATTCCATTTACAATGCGCTGATGGAGATGCTGTCCCAGGAGGACGCGGCAAAGCTGGCCTCCGAACAGCAGGAATGGCTTAAGAACCGGGATGCCAAGGCGGCGGAGAGTACGGGCAGGAACAGCGGATCCATGGAGGGAATCAGTTATGCGGCTACATTGGCCGGTCTGACCAAGGACAGGGCTTACGAGCTGGCAGGCCGCTATGAGGAGGCCAACGGGGTGTTCTACGAGGAGGAGGAATCTTCCCAAACACCATAGCCGTAGCAGGCCAAAGCATGGGAAGAACAGTCCCCATGGCAGGAACAAAAAATTGCGGGTAAGAGGGAAAAACAATGGAAAATCATTGGTTTTTCCCTCTCTTTTTTGTCAAGACAGTCTTGATAATTAGATAGCGTTATGGTAAAATGACAGTTATGTAATTAGAGCAATGATATGGAGGAAAATAAAGTGAAAGAACCACAGTACCGCGGTGTGAACGAGCTGCGCCGGATGTTCCTTGAATTTTTTGAGAGCAAGGGCCATCTGGCGATGAAGAGCTTTTCACTGGTGCCGCATAATGATAACAGCCTGCTTTTAATCAATTCCGGTATGGCTCCCCTGAAGCCATATTTCACAGGACAGGAGATTCCGCCCAGGAACAGGGTTACCACCTGCCAGAAGTGTATCCGCACCGGCGACATTGAGAATATAGGAAAGACAGCCCGTCACGGCACCTTTTTCGAGATGCTGGGTAATTTCTCTTTTGGGGATTATTTTAAAACAGAAGCCATCCACTGGACCTGGGAATTTCTGACCGATGTGGTGGGGCTGGATCCGGACAGGCTGTATCCCAGCGTGTACCTGGATGACGATGAGGCCTTCGATATCTGGAACAAGGAAATCGGGATTCCGGCTGAGCGCATCTTCAAGTTCGGCAAGGAGGACAACTTCTGGGAGCACGGCTCAGGTCCCTGCGGTCCCTGCTCCGAGGTATATTACGACAGAGGCGAGGCCTTTGGCTGCGGAAAGCCCGGATGTACGGTGGGCTGTGACTGCGACCGCTATATTGAGGTATGGAACAATGTATTTACCCAGTTCGACAATGACGGACACGGCCATTATACAGAGCTGGAGCATAAGAATATTGATACGGGCATGGGCCTGGAGCGTCTGGCTGTGGTTGTTCAGGGCGTTGACTCCCTGTTCATCGTTGACACCAACAAGGCGCTTTTGGACAGGGTCTGCCAGCTTGCGCACACAGAATACCAGAAGGACCATGAGACAGATGTGTCCCTGCGCATTGTGACAGACCATGTTAAGTCCTGTACCTTCATGATTTCAGACGGAATCATGCCGTCCAACGAGGGAAGGGGCTACGTGCTGCGCCGCCTCCTGCGCCGTGCCGCCCGCCATGGGAGAAAGCTGGGGATTGAAGGCAGGTTCCTGGCCGGCCTTTCCGAGACAGTCATCGGATTGTCCAAGGACGGCTATCCTGAGCTGGAAGAAAAGCAGGCCATGATTTTCAAGGTACTGTCCGAGGAAGAGGAAAAGTTCAACAAGACCATTGACCAGGGACTCAGCATCCTGGGTGAGATGGAGGATGAGATGCAGAAGACCGGAAACAAGTGTCTTTCCGGAGCCAATGCATTCAAGCTGTATGACACCTATGGTTTCCCGCTGGATCTCACCAAGGAAATTCTGGAAGAGAGAGGCTGCACCGTGGATGAGGACGGCTTTGCCGCAGCCATGAAGGAGCAGAAGGAAAAGGCCAGAAAGGCCCGCAAGACCACCAATTACATGGGGGCCGACGTGACTGTATACCAGTCCATCGATCCTTCTGTGACCACTGAATTCATTGGTTATGACAGACTGACGGCTGATTCCAAGGTGACGGTGCTGACCACGGAAGACGAGCTGGTACAGGCTCTTACAGACGGCCAGAAGGGCACCATCATCGTGGAGCAGACCCCATTCTACGGAACCATGGGCGGCCAGCAGGGAGATACAGGCGTTATCTCCAATGAAAACGGCGCCTTTAAGGTGGAGGATACCATACACCTTCAGGGCGGCAAGGTGGGCCATGTGGGAGTCATGACAAAGGGCATGTTCCAGGTAGGTGAAACCGTGACCCTGTCTGTCTGCGCCCACAACCGCGCTCTTACATGCAAGAACCACAGCGCCACCCATCTGCTTCAGAAGGCTCTGCGCAAGGTGCTGGGAGACCATGTGGAGCAGGCCGGTTCCTGTGTGGATGCGGGCAGGCTGCGTTTTGACTTTACCCATTTTTCAGCCATGACGCCGGATGAGATTAAGAAGGTGGAGGAGCTGGTGAACCGGGAAATCCAGGCATCCCTTCCGGTTGTCACCCAGGTTATGACACTGGAGGAAGCCAAGAAAACAGGAGCCATGGCTCTGTTCGGTGAAAAATACGGGGATAAGGTCCGCGTGGTCCGCATGGGGGATTTCTCCACAGAGCTCTGCGGCGGCACCCATGTGCCCAACACAGGCACCATCGCATATTTTAAGATTATTTCCGAGGCTGGCATTGCCGCCGGCGTAAGGCGTATTGAGGCGCTTACATCCGAGGGGCTTATGAAACATTATCAGGAGGTGGAAGCGGAGCTCCAGGAGGCAGCCAGGACAGCCAAGACAACACCGTCCGCGCTGACGTCCAAGATACAGTCCCTTCTGGATGAAATCAAGACCCTTCACTCCGAAAATGAGAAGCTTAAGAGCAAGCTCGCCAATGACTCCCTGGGAGATGTTATGAGCCAGGTCAAGGAAGTAAACGGACTTAAGGTTCTGGCCGCCAAGGTAACCGGAGTGGACATGAACGGCATGAGAAACTTAGGCGACCAGTTAAAGGACAAGCTGGGAGAGGGCGTCATTGTACTGGCCTGCGAGCAGGACGGCAAGGTGAACCTGATGGCAACCGCCACAGACTCAGCCCAGAAAAAAGGAGCCCATGCAGGAAACCTGATTAAGGCCATAGCAGGTCTTGTGGGCGGAGGAGGCGGCGGCCGTCCCAACATGGCCCAGGCCGGCGGCAAGAATCCGGCAGGTATCGACGATGCTCTTAAAAAAGCGGTTGAGACAGTGGAA
>JAJQEA010000063.1:0-483 GCA_021201905.1 Clostridia bacterium | reverse complement strand
TTCGAAGAACAGACAAAATAGTACATGTGCAGATAAAATTTAAAAATAAATGTAAGAATTATAAAAAAATTCTTGACGTACGGTATTTTTATGCTATAATTATTGTAGTGTTAAAAATATCCAAACAGTTGTATTATGCACAATTACACAACTGGAGGGAGGTTAGGTGTGAGCGATGTCAAACGTAATTGTTAAAGATAATGAGAGCTTAGACAGTGCTTTACGCAGATTCAAAAGAAACTGTGCAAAGGCTGGCATTCAGCAGGAAATTCGTAAAAGAGAGCATTACGAGAAGCCAAGCGTAAGACGTAAGAAAAAGTCTGAAGCTGCTCGTAAGCGCAAGTACAACTAATTCACTGGTTGGATTAGGTGTTGATGTAATGGAAAATCAACTGGCTGTCGTAAGAAATTATGGCAGGCAGTTGTTTTTTTGTTTTTCTATATGAGGGTGGCTGGGGGTACGTCCGTGGGCAGGGGCAGGGC
>JAJQEA010000100.1 GCA_021201905.1 Clostridia bacterium | reverse complement strand
ACCGGTATCACATCCAGGCTGGTAAAGCTGGCAAACGTGCTGACCGGCCATATGTACGGCTCCATTGGACAGGTTTCCGTGGTTCTCTCAACCCTGATGGGCGGCGTATCCGGTTCCGCGGTTGCGGATGCAGCCATGGAGTGCCGTATCCTTGGGCCTGAGATGACAAAGAGGGGCTACGCTCCAGGCTGGGCCGCTGCAATCAACTGTCTGTCCGGACTGATTGTCGCCACGATTCCGCCGTCCATGGGCCTGATTCTGTACGGAACCGTGGGCGAGGTTTCCATCGGGCGCCTGTTTGTAGCCGGATTCCTTCCAGGTATCATTATGTGTATCTTCATGATGATTGCCACCTCCTGGTCCGCGCGCCATTACGGATATCAGCCGGACCACGATAAGCCTTCACCTCCAGGCGTTATCATCAAATCCTGTTTTGAGAGTATATGGGCCCTCATGTTCTCAATCCTGCTGATTGTGCTGATTCGTTTCGGCGTCATGACCCCGTCGGAATCCGGCGCCTTTGCCGTGTTCTACGCACTTTTCGTAGGTATCTTCATTTATAAGGAACTGAACCTTGAGAAGTTTAAGAAGTGTATCGTGGACAGCGTAAAGGATTTATCCGTGATTACCATGATTCTGGCTTTCTCCGGCATATTCAGCTACGGCGTTGTATTTGACCAGCTGCCCAAGACCCTGACCACTATGCTGGTAGGTCTGACCAGCAATAAATACGTGCTTCTGCTGCTGATTTTAATTATGCTGACCGTGTTTGGTATGTTTATGGAGACCACGGTCATCACCCTGATCGTTACACCGATACTGATTCCCATTATCACACAGTACGGCATTGACCCGGTTCACTTCGGCATCATCATGATGACCATTGTTACCATGGGCTGTTCCACGCCTCCGGTTGGAGTTGCACTGTACACCTGTTCCAATATCATGGACTGTTCGGTGCAGGAGACCACGAAGTATTCGCTTCCGTTGTTCATCGCTATCCTGGCAACGCTGGCTATCTGCGTATTCTTCCCAGATCTGGTGCTGTTCCTGCCGAATATGATTTACGGTACGGGTATGTAATCCGTTGTTTGAAAAGCCCTGCATGGGCTGCCTTAAAAGGGCAGGCCGCGCAGGGATTTTGCAGTGCTGTAATTATTATTTTTTCCTGCCTTCCCGCTGTGAACGTTCCTGTCGCAGCCGTTTTTTTGGCTTCGGCAGCTGTTTCTCCGTCTTTTGCAAGACAGGCTTCCACAAAGGTATTTTCTATTTGGGTATATGTGCCGACCACGCCGTGTTCTATTTTGGAAAAGACTCCGGTGACAGTCTCAGCGATTTTTTCATTTGCTTTTACCAGGTTTGATTTTGCCATGATTTGTATCCCTTCTTAATATCATTAGTTGACGTATAAATTCCCAGGAATAAGGATGTATAAGGGAAAGTGCGGCAGCTTGGGGTGGTGATTTTTTGAGTGGTGGTTGGTTGGGTGTGGTGGTTGGGCTTGGAATTTCTTATGGGTTGGTTTTTTAGTTCTTGGTTTATTGGTTGTGGGTGTGTTATATAACCCCATTTCACTCTTTTATCCCCTTAGCCAATGGGATTAGGCAGAGCAGGATGACAATTCTGGCAAGGCCTGTTACAATCCCGGCAGTCATTTTATCCCATACCATGCTAAAGCACATCCCCACTCCGAGCGCCATTGCGCCGGCAACGCCAATGACAATTGACAGGATGATTCTGCCGGAAATCCGGACAGGGTCTTTATGCTCCATTCTTCTCCATATAAGCAGTGTAACCAGAGCGAGCAGCAGGCCGGCACTGCCGCACACAAGCCCTTGTTTGAAAGCACCCCATTCCGGGATAAGAGCCATGCACATGCCGAGGGCGAAGAGCACCCCGCTTACGGTTCCTGATACCATTGCCACAAAACTACTTTTTTTCATGCATTATACCTTCTTTTTAATAAGTCAACGGTTGTTGGTTTAATCTGAATATAGTATAATGCGTTTATGTGACAAAAAACAATCATCAATTTCCGGACAAGTGTTGAGATAAAGGAGTTTTTATGAATACACCCAATAATAAACGGAAGAAAGAGTCCATAGAGCGAATCGAACGTGTTTTTATCCAATTGCTTCAGGACCATGAATTAGCGGAAATCAGAGTATCGGATATTTGCAAGCTGGCTGGTTTAAACCGCACCACTTTTTATGCTAACTATACGGATATTTACGGATTGGCTGATTCCATACGGGACAAGCTGGAACAGAATTTATCCGACTTGTACCGAAGTGAAATCACCCAGGGATTTAACAGCAACGACTATCTTAAATTGTTCTGCCACATCAAGGAGAACCAGGTATTTTACAAGACCTATTTCAAGCTGGGGTATGACGATAGTTATAAGATTTTTACTTATGACAGTAACCTTGCGCGGCAGCACTTCCAAAACCGTTTTATTGAATATCATATGGAGTTTTTTAAAGGAGGAATTACAAAAATCATCAAATTATGGCTTCAAAACGGCTGCAAGGAAAGCCCCGAAGATATGTATGAAGTTATAAAAAGCGAGTATCAGGGGCGTGCAGACAACGGAAAGGAAGATTGAGACACGCGGTCGGGGAACTGATGTGAGAACTGATGGATGGCAGGCCCAGCGCGGGGATGCCTGCCATCAGTAGATTTTAAATATCTTTTCCTCAAATTCATTGGCCGGCATGGGACGGTCAAAGAAATAGCCCTGGAGCAGGGAGACAGGGAATTTGCTGGTGATATCCAGTATTTCTCCAGTCTCCACGCCTTCCACCACAATGTTGATGCACAGCTTTTTGCAGAGGTTCACCACACATTCCACTATGGCCAGGTCCATGGTGTTGTCCGGCGTCAGGTGCAGGGTAAAGGAGTGGTCAATTTTCACGGAATCCATGGGAAGGTTTCGGATCAACAGCAGGGTGGAGTAGGCAATCCCAAAATCATCCAGGGAAATGCGAAAACCAAATGCCCGCAGCTTCTCAAATCACCGGGCCAGGGTGTCGAAATAGTTTACTTTTGAAATCTCTGTCAGTTCAATGCAGAGATATCCTGTATTCAGCTAATATTCTTTGGCCTTCTGTATCAGATAGTCCATAAACCCCGAATCCTTAAACTGGAGATAGGATACGTTGAAGCCAACCATCAGTCCCGGAAAATCCTTCTGCCATGTTCAGGCTTTTTGAAATACCTGGTCCACGATGAAACGCCCTACCACATGTATATCCCCGCTGTATTCCAGCTGCCGGATGACATCGGTGATGTTGGCCCACCGGATGGTGGGGTCGAACCAGCGAAGGAGCGCTTCGCACCCAACGGCCCTGTGGCAGGAGGCATCCACCAGGGGCTGGTAATAGAGTTTGAATCCCTGGAACTGGTTCTGTATGGACCTGGTCAGGGCATGCTTCAGCTGGATGGTGCGGTTGTGTTCCTCTGCGATTTCCAGGGAGAAAAAAACCAGATTCCCACGGGAAATATGCTTGGCATGTTCCAGGGAGTGTTCCAGACAGCCCAGGAGGACATCCTGCTTATTGCCGTATTCGGGATAGAGGACAGCGCCGCCGGATACGCGTAAGCGGACGGCCTGTCCGTCGGGTCCGCACAGGTCGTGGGCGGCCCGGCTGATCGCTTCAAAGAGGGCTTCGGTGTCCCTTCTGGAACCGCCGGGAGACTGGATGATAAATTCGTCCCCCTCCAGACGGTAGACACCGCGGTCCGGTCCGCACAGGAGCTCCAGCTGCCGGCTGAAGCGGTAGAGGACATTGTCTCCAAAGCTGTAACCGAATTTATTGATAACTTCACGGAAATGGTCCAGGTCGATGAGAAGCAGGGAGCCCGGATTTCTGGTGAAGTCGCAGTTGTTGAATTCATAGATGGTTTTTAAGTTGGTCAGGGGGCCGTATTTATTCTTGGCATCCAGGCGGGTCATGAGGCCGGCAAATAACTTGGGCTTTTGCTCCTCGTCCATAATCAGAGCGCCCCGGCACTCCAGCCACACGTATTCGCCGTACCGGTTCAGGGCGCGGTATTCACATTTGTGGTGGGACTGTCTGCCGGAAAAAACCTGCTCCAGATCCCGGGAATAACGGTCCCTGTCATCGGGGTGGATGCGCTGGAGCCAGATGCTGCCCGCATCTGTCATGTATTCTCCAGGCATGTCAAAATAGTCCACGGCATTTTCCGACCAGCGGGACAGGTCTGTCTTCATGTCGCAGGCATAGATATATACGTGATGGGATGCAGTTGAGAATGCCTGAAATAAGTCATTGTCCAGGATACTGTTCATAGCTTCCTTCCTGACCTTTCCTGTATGTGCCATACATGTTTTTATATGACTTATTATAATAAAAATGGTGAATAGTTACAATATTTTTAGAGAAAAATATGGAAAAATACAATAAGAAATCAGATAAAGACGGATTTACATGGAAACAGAAAATTTGTTAGATGTGCATAAAAGTTTTGTGCGAAGATTTGCCACATTAGACATTGATTTTCATTTAAAAGATTGCTATATTGTTAGGGTATCAATAGTTCTTTGAAAAAATCATATCTATATCGCTGTTTAAAACATAGCTGGGACCACGCGGCATACGCTGAGTATCATAGATACAACCCGTATGAGGGTGCATCGTGGATACCCGCGCCGCCGGCAGTATACCAGTCATATAGTCTATGAAACAAAGATTGTTTATGAATTTACATCAGGAGGTAATCATGAAGGGAACCTTGCTCGTAAAGAATGTTAAGCATCTTGTTACATGTGACGGGGATGACAGACTGCTTGACGGAGCGGACGTATTAATCCGGGATGGGGTCATTGCCGCAATCGGACAGGAAACGGCCGCAATCGGACCGGAAACAGAAACAGCGGAGGATGTGATTGACGCATCTAATATGGTGATGTATCCCGGACTTATCAATACACACCATCATTTATATCAGACATTCAGCCGTAATTTACCACAGGTACAGAACATGGAGTTATTTCCATGGCTGAAAACATTATATGAGATATGGAAGCACGTGGATGAGGACGTGGTCTATTACAGTGCGCTTACAGGCATGGGAGAGCTGTTGAAAACAGGCTGCACCACCTGTCTGGATCATCACTATGTGTTTCCGGGAACAGCCGGGGACGGGCTGCTGGACGCCCAGTTCGAGGCAGCGGATGCCCTAGGAATCCGTTTCCATGCCACCAGGGGGAGCATGGACCTGAGCGTGAAGGACGGGGGACTGCCTCCGGACAGCGTGGTACAGACCGTGGATGAGATTTTAAAGGATTCTGAGCGGGCTGTGAGGAAATTTCACGATAAAAACCGGTATTCCATGCACCAGGTGGCGCTGGCCCCTGTTCCCCCTTCAGCGTGACGGGAAGGCTCTTAAAGGAATCGGCACAGCTGGCCAGAGAGCTGGGGGTCAGGCTCCACACCCATCTGGCTGAGACAAAGGACGAGGAGCGGTTCACCCTGGAGCATTTCGGAATGCGGCCTTTGGAGTACATGGAGAGCCTGGGATGGATTGGGGAGGATGTGTGGTTTGCCCACGGAATCCATTTCACGGAGGAGGAGCTGAAACGGCTGGCCCAGACCGGAACAGGGGTGGCCCACTGCCCCATATCCAACATGAAGTTATCCTCCGGCGTTGCGCTGGTACCTGAGATGCTGAAGCTGGGAGTGCCCCTGGGCCTGGCTGTGGACGGCTCTGCCAGCAACGACGGCTCCAACCTTCTGGAGGAGATGCGGGTGGCCTATCTGCTTCACAGACTCCAGTGGAGCCGGCAGGCGCCGTCGGCTTATGACATCCTGAAGATAGGGACCAGGGGAAGCGCCCGTATACTGGGAAGGGATGACCTGGGACAGATAGCGGTGGGGATGGCGGCGGATTTCTTCCTTGTGGACATGAACCGGTTGGAGCTGACCGGCGCCCAGTTTGACCCCAAATCCATGCTGTGCACAGTGGGTCTTAAGGGCAGTGTGGATTACACGGTGGTGAACGGGGAGATCGTGGTAAAGGAGGGAAGGCTGGTACGCATGGATGAGGCGCGCACCGTGGAGAAGGCCAATCTGGTGGTAAAAAGATATATCAGTCATTCCGGTGCATAAGAGGGCCGCGCTTGCCGCGCGGCTCTTTTTTTCGCGTTAGGAAGAACCATGATTCCTCTGATTTTTTCACAGTATGTTCAAACTTATTAAAGGTTGGCTAAAAGGTTTCACCGTTATAATAGCTGGTAGAAAATACAGATGCCCGAACCGGGCAAAAGGAGGAAATTATGGAGGAAGCAATGGTAATCAGAAAGGGCGGGACAGGTAAGCGGTTTGGATTTCTGGCGGTTCTCATGGCGGCTGTGTTTCTGGCAGTTATGGGCGCTCATACGGTTTACGGGGCCGGCGGCCTGGAACTGAATACGGACTATCCGGGCATATCCGTGAAGCCGAGAGACAACCTGAATATCCCCATCACGCTGGAGAACTACACAGGGGCCAGTCTGGATGCGGATTTGGAGGTCTCGTCCATGCCTGAGGGATGGGAGGGGTATCTCCAGGGCGGCAGCTATCAGGTGAGCCGCATCCATGTAAAGAACGGAGGCGACGGCTCCCAGGTGACCCTTCATGTAACGGTTCCAAAGGAGCTGACAGAGGGAACCTATACCGTGGAGGTGAAGGCCTCTGCGGGGGAGGGCCTTACAGCCGGTCTGCCAGTCACGTTTATGGTAAATGAGACGAATGCGGGAAAGGGAAGCTTTACTTCGGAGTACCCACAGCAGGAGGGAACCACGGGCACGAATTTCTCTTTCAGCACCACCCTGATTAACAACGGGCTTAAGACACAGTCCTACAGCTTGTCGTCCAATGCGCCGTCCGGCTGGGGCGTAACCTTTACCCCCGCCGGTGAGACGGCCAAGGTGGCTGCCCTGGAGGTGGAGTCCGGCGCCAGCAAGGGCATGACTGTGTCGGTGACGCCGCCGGAAGGGGTTGCGGCAGGGGAATATGACATATCCTGCAGCGCTGTGTCGGCAGAGGAGACATTGGACACCAGCCTGAAGGTGGTCATTACCGGCAGCTACGGCCTTAAGGTTTCCACCCCGGACGGCCGCCTGAGCTTTGACGCCTATGCGGGCCGGGCCTCGGATGTGACGCTTAACATCACCAATACCGGCAATGTGGATCTGGAAAATGTGACCCTTAACTCATCCCTGCTCACCGGCTGGACCGTGACCTACAATACGGAGAACAACGTTATCCCGTCCATTCCGGCGGGAAGCACCACGGAAGTCATTGCCCATGTAAAGCCTTCCTCGGAGGCAATCACAGGGGACTATGTGAACACATTTACGGCAGCCTGCGAGCAGACCCAGTCAAATGCCGACTTCAGGGTATCGGTTAAGACAAAGACGGTCTGGGGCGTGGTTGCAGTGCTCATCATACTGTGTACGGCCGGAGGTCTGGGCTACGTGTTCCGCAAATATGGCAGAAGGTAGTCCTTGTGGACAGTTCGCTGGAAAGGGGTCATTGTTATGGATAATGAGGAAGAAATGATGATACGGACCGAACACCTGTCCAAATCCTACGGGGAGAAGGAAGCGGTCTGTGATTTGACACTGGAAATCCGGCGGGGAGAGATATTCGGGCTGCTGGGACCAAACGGAGCCGGAAAGACCACCACCACCCTTATGTTACTGGGGCTGACGGAGCCCACCGGCGGCCGTGCGTACATAGACGGGAAGGACTGCGCCAGGCAGGCCATTGACGTCAAACGGATGGTGGGGTATCTGCCGGACAATGTGGGGTTTTATTCCGACATGACGGGCCGGGAGAATCTCCGGTTTACAGGCCAGCTAAACGGCCTGACCGGTGATGAGACGGACAGGCGCATAGAGGAACTGCTGGAAAAGGTGGGGATGACGGAGGCGGCCGACCAGAAGGCGGGAACCTATTCGCGGGGCATGCGCCAGCGGCTGGGAATCGCGGATGTCCTGATGAAGGACCCCAAGGTGGTCATCATGGATGAACCTACCCTGGGAATCGACCCCGAGGGAATGAGAGAGCTTATGACGCTGATACGGGGCCTGGCGGAGGAGGATAAAAGGACCATTCTCATATCATCCCACCAGCTTTATCAGATTCAGCAGATTTGCGACCGGGTGGGGCTTTTCGTGGAGGGAAGGCTCATTGCCTGCGGAAGAATCGACGAGCTGGCAGGGCAGATGCGCCGTGAAGGGCATTATGCCCTGGAGGCAGCTGCTGTTCCCGATGACAGCGGATTCGAGGAGCTGTTGAGAAGCCTCGGCAATGTGGAACAGGTGGAGCGGAGCGGCGATTTCTACGTGGTCCATTCCAGAGCAGACCTGTGCAGGGAGTTAAACCGCAGGGCCCTGGAGAAGGGCTACACCCTGCGCCACTTAAGGCAGAGGGGAAATGACCTGGATGAAATTTACCGCAGATATTTTGAGAAAGGAGAGCAGAAAAATGGTGGTCTCAATCAAAAGAAAAATAAAGGATTCCTTTCGTTTGGAAGGGAACAGCGGTAAGAATAGGACAGACGGAGGTGGGCAGGCGGGGCCATGCAAGAGCATGGGCGGCATGGCGGCCCTGTACCGCAAGGAGATGTCGGACCACATACGCAGCAAGCGGTTCCTGATTGTGCTGGGGCTGATTCTGCTGACCAGCTGCGCCAGCATATACGGGGCGCTGACCAGCCTTTCAGACGCCGTTGCCTCTGATTCCAGCTACATTTTCCTGAAGCTGTTTACCTTAAGCAGAAGCTCCATCCCGTCTTTTTCCTCCTTCATTGCTCTGCTGGGGCCGTTTGTAGGGCTGAGCCTGGGGTTTGACGCCATCAACAGCGAGCGCTCTGAGGGTACGTTAAACCGTCTGGTGGCCCAGCCCATTTACCGGGATGCGGTCATAAACGGGAAATTTCTGGCCGGCGCCACAATCATCTTTATCATGGTCTTTTCCATGGGACTTATGGCCGGCGCCGTGGGGCTTTTGGCCACCGGAGTGCCGCCTGCTGCCGAGGAAGCGGGGCGGGTGCTGGTGCTGCCGTTTTTTACCTCTGTCTACATCTGCTTCTGGCTGGCTCTGTCCATCCTCTGTTCCGTGTTGTGCCGCCATGCGGCTACCTCGGCCATGGTCGTGATTGCGTTGTGGATCTTTTTTGCTCTGTTTATGACGCTGGTGGTGAGCATTGTGGCCAATGCCCTGTTTCCCATGGGGCAGACCGCGCCGGCAGGGCGGATTCTGGACAATTACAGCTGCCAGATGAGCCTGAACCGTTTGCCGCCTTATTACCTGTACAGTGAGGTGGTTTCCACCATCATGAATCCCATGGTGCGCTCCACCAACATCATCCTGCCCCAGCAGCTGTCGGGCGCCATCACCGGATATCTGTCCCTGGGACAGAGCTGCCTGTTAGTGTGGCCCCATCTGACGGGCCTTCTGGCACTGACGGCTGTGGTGTTTGCCGCCTCCTACATCAGCTTCATGAGAAGGGAGATACGCAGCAGGTAAAATCGTATGCGGGTTTGTGAATTATCTGTGAAATCCACCTTTGTTCTCTTGCGGTTCGCACCGAATTGAGAGAGAATACAGGTGGATTTTTCAGACATGACGTAAAACAGGGGGAGGATACAGATGAGGGTCTTGATTGTGGAGGATAACAGGCGGCTGGCAGAGTCCATCCGTGACATATTGAAGCACTGGTATGACTGCGATATCTGCGGGGATGGAACGACCGGCTGCTGGCTCTTAAAGGACGGAGGCTACGACGCCGCTGTCCTGGACCTGATGCTGCCGGGAATGGACGGAATCACCCTGTTAAGGGAGGCCAGAAAAATGGGATGCCAGGTTCCGGTTCTGATACTGACAGCGAAAAGCGAGCTGGAGGACAGGGTGACGGGGCTGGAAAGCGGCGCTGATTACTATTTGACAAAGCCCTTTGACATGCAGGAGCTTCTGGCTGTGATGAAGACCATCTTAAGGCGCAGGGGGGAGATGATACCCGATAGCCTGAACCTGGGAAACATATCCTTAAGCCAGGCGGACTACACCTTAAGGG
>JAJQEA010000156.1 GCA_021201905.1 Clostridia bacterium | reverse complement strand
AACTCCCCCCGGTAAAACCCGGGGCCCCGGGCACCCGGGCTACCCCGTCTAATTTTGCGCCGGGGGCGCCAAACACATTATAAAATACCCCGGCGTTTTTCCGTAACCCCCCCCCCCCCCCAACAGCTCGTAGCAGGGAACACCGTAATATTTGCCCTTTATATCCCACAGGGCTATGTCAATCGCTGACAGCGCCCCCATGATAGCAGCTCCACGGAAGTGGTAGCACCGGTACATATACTGCCAGTGGTGCTCAATGAAAAGGGGATTCTGTCCAATCAGATACCGCTTGAAGGTCTCCACAACTGCCTCTGAGGCTTCTAAAAAAGCCCATGCCCCGGATTCTCCTAAACCTGATATTCCCTCATCTGTATCCACCTGCACAAACATATACTGATCAATTAACTGTGTTCTTACATCTGTTATCTTCATTCCTACTCCTTCTATCCCTTTACGGAACCACTGGTAAGACCTCCCACCAGATACTTCTGGGCAAACAGCGCAAACAAAAAGGAAGGTATACATACAATCATGGAGGCTGCCAGCACATCCCCCTGCAGCATGCTGTCTCTGGAACTAAAGTCCGCGATTACCACCGGCAATGTCTTCTTCGACTCATCAATTAACAGCGTGTTTGCCAGCAGGAAGTTGTTCCAGATACCGATGAACGTCATGATGCCGCTGGCAGCAAGCCCGGGCAATGCCACAGGCAGAAATATATGCCAGAGTGTCTGAATTTTAGCCAGACCATCTATCTCCGCCGCTTCAATCAGGTCTGACGGTATGGTTTCAAAATAAGATTGCATGGTCCATATGCAGATAGGCAGTTCAAATGCAATGTAACACAGAATCAGCCCTTTGTATGTGTTAATCAATCCCATCTTTGACATCATCAGATAGATGGGGATAATGATTAATATCTGCGGAAACATATATACAAATAATACCATTTTGCTGAATGTTTCTTTCATCCGGTACTCATATGCTTTATAGCTGAATGCAGCCAGACATGCAACTGCCAGAGTAAGGATGGTGGATACCATTGTAATAAAAATGCTGTTCCACAGGAAACGGGCAATTCCAAATTCTGTAAATACCTTCTTCACAAAATACAGTGAATACGTCTTGGGAAGAATGGACGGCGGAAGCCTGGTCACAGTCTGAGGACTTTGTAATGCTGAAACCACCAGCCAGTATACGGGAAATATAATTGGTATTACCACTGCCACTGCCAGAATATGTATTCCAATCAGTTTCAGAAGCTTGCTATTTTTTCTGTTCACATGTCCACCCCCATTAACCATACAGCTTATCCTGCCGCTTTTTCAGTATGAAATAAATTGCTGCAAATAGAATCAGAATTACAAATAGAATCATGGTAATGGCAGATCCCTCTCCCATTCTGTAACTGCTGAACGCCCTTCTGTATGCATAAATAGGAGTTGTCTGCGTGGCCTCAGCCGGTCCGCCTCCGGTCATAACCCATGGCAAATCATAGAAGTTAAATGTCCATATGAATCTCAGGATTCCTGATACCATGACAACAGGCATCAGAAGCGGCAATGTGATTTTACTAAACCGGTTCCAGCCATTTGCACCATCAATCTGCCCCGCTTCATATAAATCGGAAGGTATTCCCTGAAGGCCTGCAAGAAACATGGTAATAAGCATTGGCACGCCGCGCCAGACATTAGCCAGTATAAGGATAAACATGGCTGTGTGTTCATTGGCGATCCACGCTACGGGTGTTTTTATCACATGCAGATCCATTAATATGTAATTCATGATCCCGTAAATATCATGAAACATCCATCTGAATATCATGGCAACCGCCACGGTAGGAACCAGCCACGGCATGATTACCAGCCCTCTGAACAGCCCCTTCAAACGTAAGTCCGGATGATTCAGAAGTATGGCAATGGCCAGTCCTAATACAACCTGTGGTATAAGTGAGCCAAAGGTAAAGATGAGCGACCGCCCTACTGCCTGCCAGAATGAGGTATCTTTTAATATCTTTATATAGTTAGTCATACCAACAAAGTTCATGACTGGTTTTCTGACGCTGTAGCCCGTAAAGCTCATTATAAGCGCATACAGCATCGGGTACACCACAATTCCAAATATAATCAGAATAGCCGGCATGTAAAGTAAGGTTCCCTGAGTGCCTGTCCTGTTTTTCTTTTTCCTGTTACCGGACATCCGGTATCCACCCCCTTTTAGACAGAGTGGATATCCTGCTTTAA
This sequence comes from Clostridia bacterium, assembly GCA_021201905.1. GTDB lineage: Bacteria > Bacillota > Clostridia > Lachnospirales > Lachnospiraceae > Enterocloster. The sequence goes on along the minus strand of JAJQEA010000156.1, from coordinate 7,852 downwards.
CTGATCAGAATATCCACTCAAAAAATAATTATAACAGTTTCTCCAGTTCACCCACGATATAATCCACTGCCTGGTCCGCACTATACCCATCCGAAAGCATCTTAATCAGGCCATTGCCCAGAATACACTGGGATTCAAACTCACTGGCACCCGGGAACGGTCCGTTGACCATACCTAAACCATTGGATGTTGACAGAATATCAAGGGCCATATCAGGCACCATTTCTTTCAGATTATCAGGAAGATTCTCCTGATATTTGGTGTTCTGGAACAGCTCCTCCTTAGCCGGGAACATGGCATATGGATAGCTGAGATAAAAATCAACCATATTATCGCCGGTAAACATATACCTCACAAAATCCTTTGCCAGTCCTGTATTGCCGTCAGCGGAAATACTAAGTCCAACCCATCCCTGTCTGGAACCTGTCTTTTTTCTTCCGGGTATCTTAAAATAAGATACATCATCCATATCGTCGGGTGCAACGGACTGCAGCGTATAGTAAATTTCAGGTGTGTCGATGCGGCTCATCACAGTCCCGCCTGCCACCATTTCCCTGACATTGGTCTGTGTATAACCCACTGTACCCTCTGGCGCACAGTCTTTTACTAATTTATAGAGATAGTCATAGGTTTCAACCATGGCTGCCCGGCTTTCATCATCCAGGTCAATATACCACTCGCCGTTTTCATCCACATTCAGAAGGTCCACATCATTGGCCTGCAGGAAACTCCAAATCGTTTTCCATGCATGCAGGTCCCCCAGCGGCAGAGCAAAACCATACCTGTCCTTGGATGGATCTGTCACAGCCTTACACATATCATAATACTCTTCCCAGGTTGTGGGCAGAGATTCGATACCGGCCTCTTTCAGCCAGCTGTCCCTGTAATAAGTCACATACGGAGTGATATAAAGCGGAACAGAATACAATCCATCCTCATATGCCCCCTGGACTGTCAAAGATGTACTTAAAAATGCATCCTTTCCGCCTATTTCTTCCACAAGGTCAGATAACTCCAGCAAGCCTCCCGTGCCAGCTAAGGATTGGGGATAGCCCGTTCCCGTCACCATAATATCCGGCGCGTTTCCCGCCATAATAGCTGATACGATTTTATCCATGGCCCCGCTCCATGGCATGACTGTGATGTTAATCTGTGTTCCCGGATTCTGTTCCATATAAGAATCCGCCAGTTTCTGCGGTTCATCTGCCCTCTCCTGCTGTGTCAGCATGGACCACATCTCAATGGTTCCCGACACTTCCTCTGTTACTTCCGGCTGGGTGGAATCCCCATTCTCCGCCTTTGTTCCTGCGGCCTTTACCTCCTCCGTACTGTTTGTACCGGAACCAGCGCTCTGTCCACATCCTGCCACAGCCATCATCACAGCCGCGCCCAGAATAGCCCCCAGTATTCGTTTTGCTTTCTTTGTCATCTTTGTGCCTCCCGCATAATTTTATTATTTATCATCAGAAGAATACGTACGGTATGAACGTATTCTCTCATATTCAATCTCCACACCTAACCCGGGGGCCTGGGGAACCATGAGCTGTCCCAATCCGTTAAGCCTGATAGGGTTAGAAAACATATCTTTTAACAGGGCGTTTGTATTATTGTCGTAGTATTCCGCAATCAGACCATTGGGAACGGAAGCCACCAGATGAGAATGTATCTCCTGATCTCCGTGAGGTGCCAGCAACACATGGGATGACATGGCTAAATCAGCTACCTTCTTCCACTCTGTAATGCCGCCCAGCACCTGGGCATCTGCATTTAGAACCTGAGCGGCATTTGCCTCTATTAACTGTTTAAATCCCCATCTGGTATACTCATTCTCGCCAATGGCAATGGGGGTGTCCAACTTTCTCTGAAGCTCGGCACAGCCCTCGATATCATCCAGTGATAAAGGTTCCTCAAACCAATATATATTCCTGTGCTCCAGCTCCCTTCCCATTTTCAGCGCGTCAATCCGGTTATATGCATTATTGGCATCTACCAGCAAGTGTATTTCCGGTCCAACCGCGTCCCGTACCGCGTCCACGCGCTCCAAATCTTCCTTAATGGATGCGCCTCCTATTTTCATCTTTACGGCCTTTGCTCCCCGTTCCAGGTTTTCCGTCATTTCACGCTGCAGCATATCCCATCCTTTTCCATCCTCATAATAGCCACCAGCTATGTACGCCGGGATCCTGTCTGCGTATCCCCCCAGCATCTGGCACACGCTTCTGCCTGCCACCTTACCTTTTATGTCCCAAAGCGCTATGTCGATTCCGCTGATTGCCCGTGTGGCAAGCCCCTTTCTTCCATATACTTTAGGAAGATACATCCGTTCCCAAATCCGTTCTACATTAAATGGATCCTGTCCTATGACGCGCTCCTTTAAACTCAGCATTGCTTTTATGACCATATCAGAGCCATGGACCCATCCGACACCATTTATCCCCTCATCCGTCACTACCTCACATATTACGATTTCAGTTGCAGGATATGTATATTTACCGTTACTAATGGGATTTTTGTAGGCAGCGGAATATGCATTGATCCTGATATCTGTAATTATCATGTCGGTCCTCCCCCTTTGTTATGCATTTTGTATATTTTATTCTGCTTATTATTTTTTCTATTAACACTATATCACCATACATCCTTTTATGTCAATAACTTTTGTAAAATTTATTTACAAAATAGTTTTAAATAACTCCCGGCTCAGTTTGAACCGGGAAACGCCTGCTGTTTTATCCGATTTTACCAGTCTCATGACAGAGGGTGTATCGTATCTTCAAATGTTATTGCCCGTATTTTTCCTATTATGGTCAGCCTTTTATCCTGGGCAGCCTCTTCAATTAATTGTTCGGATATCCAAAACCTGCTTAGATCAGCTGTATCTCTCAGCCATACAATCCGTCCACTCCGGCTGGCATCACGCCTTACGCATGTGTGCAGGCAAAAACGCAGAACCAAATCATCTGTGGGCATGACAACGGGTATCCTTGCACCCGTTGTATCACGGCATGTTATGGAGTTTACATATACCGGAAATGGATCTATTTTATCATATAAACGTCTTGTTATTACATCAGCATTCCCCATTCCTGCTGAATTTCCTTCTGATTTTTCTGTAATATCCAAAACAGCGATCTTTTCTGCATGGGGTATACCGTCCGCCAGGACTCCCGACCTTCCTGTAATATTGGGATCCATTCCAGCCCCGCTGATTTCTTTCCCCATCCGGCTGACCATCAGCACATCAATGTTATCAAAAGGAATACGAACCATCAAAGATTTGGCATAGGTCAGCAATTCCGGCTCCCGCATTAAGATTTGGCTGGCTGGAACGGCTTCTATATAGGCAGTCTCACTGTTCACAGCATCCTCCCCATATTTCTTCATGTTTTTCCTTCCCTCCTATTTGCAAATGTCCAAAATCGGTTTCGCATCACCCAACTGTCTGCCATAGGTTAAAAGGTCCGGCACAAGAACCGGACCCTATTGTCAAATTATATCTATACAATTTTTCCGGGATTTAAAATCCCCTTGGGGTCGAACACCCTTTTGATTCCCGCCATCAGCCGCATCTGGTCCTCGCCCAGCTGATTCCTCAGGTATTCTCTCTTTGCATAACCAATTCCGTGTTCACCAGATACAAGTCCGCCATATTCTTCCGCCTTTGTGTACATCCGTTCAAAGGCCTCCTGCTTTTTTCCCCTCCATGTATCTTCGTCCATTTGGTCTCTGCAAAGATAAACATGGAGATTGCCATCTCCAGCATGTCCAAAGCTGGGAATCCGCATTTCCAATTCTGACGCGGTCTGATGTGTAAATTTGATAAAGTCTGCCACACAGCTTCTGGGAACAACCACATCGCATTCATCCATCTCCGTTGTAGACGCCTTAATTGCCTCCAGAAAGGCCCCTCTTGCAGACCATACACTTTGTTTTCTCTCATCCGTGTCCACCAAAAACACATCCTTGGCCCCGTTATTGAGACATAAATCAGCAGCCCTGCTGTAATTTTGTTCCACCTCATCTTTGCCGTTCCCGTCAAATGTCAATAAAATATAGGCATCACTGGATGTATCAGGAAACTTCTTTCCCAAATAATCTTCAGCAAAAAGAATCGTTGCTTTTTCCATAAATTCAATGGCCACCGCCTGGACCTGGGACTCTATAATTTTGGGTACTGTCTCAATCGCATCCGCAATAGAATGAAATGGAATCAGCAGGCTGACTGTTTTTTTGCGGAAGCGGCAAAAGCTTTAAAACGGCTTTTGTGATAATTCCCAGTGTCCCCTCTGAGCCAATCATCAAATTCATCAGACTATAGCCAGAACTGTTCTTTACCACCTTTCCTCCTAATTCCAAAATATTTCCTTCCGCTGTAACCACGGTTAACCCTCTCACATAATCCCTGGTGACCCCATACTTTACAGCCCGCATTCCACCCGCATTTGTGCTGATATTTCCCCCGATAGTCGCCGACTTCTCTCCCGGATCCGGCGGATAAAACAGCCCTTCTCCTTCCACATAGTCTGCCAGCTCCATCAAAATCACTCCCGGTTCAACCGTGACTGTTAAATTCTCACGGTCCAGTTCCAAAATATGATTCATTCCCGTAGTTTCAATCATGATACCACCATGAGTGGCTACCGCTCCTCCCACCAAACCAGTACCTGCGCCTCTCACCACTACCGGAATATCATGACTGGAAGCATACTTCATGATGTCTGATATTTCTTCTGTGCTAACCGCTTTTATGAGAATCTCAGGCATTGAAAATACATCTCCTAATTCGTCATGCCCGTAATCCTCACTAATTTCTTCTCCAATCAGCACCCGTTCCGGCGGAAACATGGCCTTAATATCATCCACATATTTCTGATTCATCCGATTCCTGTCCATCACTCCCCCTCCTTCATCCAACCGGTCAGCTCCGGTAAGATTTCATACCAGTCACCAACAAGTCCATAATTAGCTATATCAAAAATCGGCGCTTTTTTATCCTTATTGATAGCTATGATACAGTCAGACCCTTTCATACCAGCAGCAAACTGTACTGCTCCGGAAATGCCTATGGTAATAATCAGTTTGGGTTTTACGGTTCTTCCGCTAAGCCCTATCTGTTGTCTGGCATCAAACCATCCATTCTCAACCAATGGTCTGGTACCTGCTATCCTGGCTCCTAAACGGTCAGCAAATACTTTTATGATTTCCATATCATCCTTGGTTCTCACGCCTCTTCCCACAGCCACGATGATTTCTGCATCTGATATATCTGCCTGCCGTGTCTTCTCTTCATTTGACAGAACCTGGACAGATGCATCAAAAAAAGCATCTTTTATTTCCATCTCTTCTACAGAGCCACTGGGAATTGGGCTTCTCTCTGCCTGAGAAAACACCTTATATCTCACCGTACAAAACTGCGGACGATGCCTGGGTGTCACAATCTGAGCCATAATATTGCCACCAAATGCCGGCCTTATCTGAACCAAATCCGAATTTTCCTTCATCTCCAAAACAGTACAGTCCGCTGTCAGCCCTGTCCTGAAACGTGCTGCCACCCTTGGAGCCAATGACCTTCCTTCACTGGTCGCTCCCACCATAATAGATGATGGCCTTACCTTCTCGATGAAGTCAGAGAACACATTTGCATATGTCATAATATTAAAATCTTCCAACCCCTGATGATTGTACAGAAACACTCTTTCTATCCCATAATACAACAGTTCTTCTGCCTGTTCCTTTACATGGTTTCCCATCAGAAGACAGTAAACAGGGGCCTGTATCACGGATGCCAGTTCTTTTGCTTTTCCGATTAACTCCAGTGATACAGGATGGATTCTCTCTCCATCCATCTGAACATATACGGCAATTCCCTTCCATTTCTCTTTTTCGATGGAATCATCTCCCGAATCCGTATCTATCCACTCCATTACTCCGGCTGGTCCTTTTTTCACACATATACGGCACATTCTGCATCCGGATGAAATAGACAATATTCCGTTTTCTTCCGAAATCGCCCCGAAAGGGCAGAGCTCTTCTAACTGTTTTGCCGCTTCCCTTGTGACTCTGTCCTGATTGACTTTTAATTTTGCCATACTTTTCTCCTTCCCGATCAATCGCTACAGAAATTTTTTCTCTTGCAGAATCCGAACCAAATATCGGGCCAATTCCTGTCCGTTTTCTTCCACTATTTCTTTATTTTTCGTCTTCTCCGGAGGAAAAATCCGCTCTACCTGGGTGGGAGAACCATCCAGACCATAATGCTTACTGTCCTGGTCGTCAAGCTCCTTCAATGATATAATCTTAAGACATTCCAATGACATATCCATTTTTCTTTTATAAGAAGGCAATCTGGGTGTGTTTGTATCCTTCTCCACGGTCAAAAGGCATGGCATTTTCATCCGCTGAGTCTGTATTCTGTGTTCCAAATTCATTCGTACGGTAAGTTCATTTTCACCTGTAACAGTTATATCCAACACATTTGCGCCATGAGGAATCCCCATAAATTCAGCGATTTCCGGTCCTACCTGGGCCGTATCCCCATCCGTAGTCTGTTTTCCGCAAAGGATGACATCAAATGTCCCTGCCTTTTGAATTCCCTGGCAGAGCGTATAACTGGTGGCACAGACATCTGCCCCTGCAAAACACCGGTCGGACACAAGTACGCCTGACTCCGCTCCCATGCAGACAGCCTCTTTCAGCGCTTCCATAGCCTGCACCGGTCCCATGGTAATCACAGTCACACGTCCATTTTCTTTTTCTGCCAGCTTAAATCCCATTTCCAATGCAAAAAGGTCATAGGGATTTAACTTTGACTCCACACCATCCCTTTTCAACACGCCTGTAACTGAATCCGCCTCAACATTAGCAGTTCCTGGCACCTGCTTAATACAAACAAGAATTTCCATCGGCACACCTCAGCTTTTCAAAAACCCGTTTACAGATTCACTGGCACATACCCTGGGTGAATCCATTTTAGGAGATACCACCACAATCCTTACAGACTCCGGTCCCTCAGCTACAGGAACAAAATGCAGTTTTCCCGCGTCTATAATCAATTGCGTGCCTTTCGGAATACGTACAATCTGCAACGACGCCTCATCCACCTTGCCTTCTGAATCAAAGTTTGCAAAGGGCATCAAAGCCGTTCCCTGGACAAAGTAAAAAAATTCCTTGTCTTTGTGATATTCAAATTCCTGAAACTGCGGCTTTGCAGTCTGACAGGACAATATCCCTCCGCTGATTTGGGACGACTGGAAGCCGGCAATAAGCGGCGAGGCAGCCCACTCAAAATAGTTCTCTCTGTACGGCTCTGTCTCCTCTCTCAACACTGTCACCCCATCTATTTCTGTGTCTTTTATATCTGTAATCACTATCTCCATCATACACCTCTCCCTTCTTAATTTTTTTCCTGCACCCTTTTTCATATCCGCCAGAGAATCCGCCAGATGTTCATTAATCATTTCCTCCGCTGCATTCGCATCTCCGCTCTCAATGGCCTCTATAATTGCGCAATGAGACCGGAAGGCCCTTTCGATATTTTCATCTAACATAAACACCTTATTTCTATAATCGGCAAGGCAGTCTGTAATGGTTTTTTCAATACATATCAACAGGGGATTTTTACTTACCGATGTGATTTTCTGATGAAACTCCTCGTCATAAAGCGTCATAAGCACACCTCTGTTCTGCCCGGTATGTCCACCCGCCAGGAGCTCCTTTGTCTTTTCCGATATCACTTTAAGATGTTCAATCCACCTTTTGTCACCCTTTTTCATTGCCATCCGGACCGCCATCAGCTCAACAGCATTACGGACCTCCATATAATTTTCTATATTCTCACTGTTCTCCCTGAACC
>JAJQEA010000198.1 GCA_021201905.1 Clostridia bacterium | reverse complement strand
TTGACCTGGATACGAAAGTGCTGAAAGAACATGATACAAAGGGAGACTCGCATAACGCATACCTTAACTTTCTTATAGCCTGCTGGAATCAAACACGGTTTTATAAATTCGTAACGATAGGTTTTATTTTAACGTATATGTCATGATTATATCTTTTCCGGCCTGTACCGTACCTGTACTGATTTCAAACCCGGCGACGGCGCCATGGCCTGTCAGGATTACAGGCGTACATGGATTCATTCCTTTTTCCCTTAGGTATATGATATCCACCTCTGCAAGCGGTGTTCCTGTTTTCACGGACTCACCAACCTTGACCAAGGGCTTCATGCCTTCCCCATTCAGCGCTACCGTCCCGATACCAATATGGACAAGAATGTGCACCCCCTCCGCTGTTGTAATGGTATACAGATGCTTTTCATCTGAAATATGGGTGACTGTTCCGTCTATGGGGGGAAACTACCATGCCGTCATCGGGCATGACAGCCACTCCTTCTCCCAATATCTTATCCGCAAAAACAGAGTCCCCTGTTTCTTCAATCAGGATAGCCTTGCCATTTATTGGCGATTTTATTTCATGGATTTTATTGTGATTATTATTTAACATTGCCATTTCTTCCTCCTGTCAATAGTGGTTCGCTTACATGAATTCGAAAATACTGTATCAATGGTCCGTTAAAAAATGCATTGCACACGGTTCCGATTCCTATAATGAGCCAGACGTTATTACCTGCCGCCAGACAGAATCCCACTCCAATCACAACGATTGTCACGTCTGTGATGACACGGGCATACTGAAAGGGGATTTTTCCTTTTGTGCCTTTTTCTATGATGAGCGCAACACTGTCATAAGGTGCAATCCCCATCTCAGCCGCCATATAGAACGCCACGCCTAAGCCTGCAAACAGGCATCCGATGGCTAGGGCTCCTATTCTCATGGGCAGGAACATGTGCATCCGCAGCACCTCCTGTGCAAGCCAGCATATAAAATCAGCGCCATATCCCACGAAAACCATATTAACGATTGTCCCCGCGCCGATGCATTTCCTGACCGTTAAAAAGACTACAATCAGTATGCCCCCATTCATGATAAGCTGCCATGTGCCGAAGCTCATTCCTAAGAAACCGCTGATTCCCAGATTCATACAGGTAAATGCGTCCACCCCGAATGCGCTGAGCCGGTAACATCCGACGCAGATGCTGATAAAAAGAATCCCTGTAAGCATCATCAGGCACCGCTTTATGAAATACTTCCGGGATGTGTCCATCACTCAATCCCCCTTTCCTCCGCCTTAAGGATATAAAGACTGGATTCAAAGTCACGGCTCATTTTTTCGTCACCCTGCGCTTGCCCTGAGGAAACGTCCGTTGTAATCAGACCCGCATACATCAGTTCATCCCCATAACAGGATTTTCCGCTTCCACTGACGGCGTATTTTGTTCCGGGATCCAGCCCTTTAAGCTTCAGCCTTGTAAATGGGAGATTGATGCCGTTCAATACCCTGTACCAGCCCACGATTGCTTCCTTTTTGTCACTGTCCACCACCATCCAAGCCGCAGTGTTATGGCTGAAGGGGCTTTCCAGCCTGTAGAAAGTCCCGAACTGAAGTAAATGCCGGTACTGCTTCATAAATGTGATTTCTTCCCGGACATCTTCCGGCTCTTCACTGGACAGCACATTAAGATCCAGCTCATATCCAAATGTCCCAAAATACGCTACATTCGCCCTTGCGCTAAGCGGCGTGTCCCGGTTCACCTGCTGATTTGGCGCTACGGACACATGACTTCCCATACTACTGACAGGATAGCAGTAGCTGGTTCCATATTGGATTTTTAACCGTTCCATGGCATCCGTATCATCACTTGTCCACCCCTGGGGCGCATAATAGAGCATCCCGGGGTCAAACCTCCCGCCTCCGCTGGCGCAGGATTCAAAAAGTATCTGCGGAAACCTTCCTATCGGCCTTTCATATAATTCATATACTCCAAGAATATACCTGTGATATACTTCTCCCTGTCTGTCAGCCGGAAGAGTGTTGGAAAAACATTCCGTGATGCTGCGGTTCATGTCCCATTTGATATAGGATATGTCAGCATCAGATAATAACGTTTCCATCATGGAATAAATATAGTCCAACACTTCTTTTCTTGAAAAATCAAGCACATATTGGAACCGGCCATGTGACTGCCTGCGCTCCGGCGCAGCGATGATCCAGTCCGGATGCCGACGGTAAAGGTCTGAGTCTTTGTTGACCATTTCCGGCTCGAACCAGAGTCCGAATTTCATTCCGATTTCCTCTAATTTTTTGGAAAGACCTGTAATTCCCTGGGGAAGTCTCCTGGTGTTGGCAAACCAATCCCCCAGACCGGCGTGTTCATTGCTCCTTTCACCGAACCAGCCATCATCCAGGACGAACAGTTCAACTCCGGTTTCTTTTGCTGTTCTCGCAATTTCCAGTAGTTTCTCCTCTGTAAAATCGAAACAGGTCGCTTCCCAGTTATTGATAAGAATCGGACGTTCCCTGTCCCTCCAGTATCCTCTTGCCAACCGTTTCTGATACAGCCAGTGGAAGGTCTGGCTCAGATGGTTGAGGCCTTGATCTGTATATACCATCACAGCCTCCGGAGTCTGGAAACTCTCACCCGCCTCAAGCTTCCAGTCAAAGCATGACGGGTGGATTCCCATAAGCACTCTCGTGGTGTCATAGGTATCTACTTCTGCCTGTGCGAGGAAATTCCCGCTGTAGATAAGGCTGAAGCCAATTGCCTCTCCCTGGAATTCGTCTGTATCAGGTCGTTTCAGAATTACGAAGGGATTATGGTTGTGGGAGGAATTCCCGCGCATGCTGCCTACGGACAGGATTCCCTGCTCCAGACGCCTTGTTTTTGGGTATCTCTCCCTGGCCCATGCGCCGGAAAACTGCATCCAGTCATAGCTGCTGTCAGGCAGATCCATGCACAGGCTCATGGCCGAGGTAAGATGCAGCGTCTCCCTTCCATGATTGGAAAACCGCGCGCTTCTGGCAACGCTCCCTCCTTTTGAAAAGATGGTATAGAGGAGTTCCAGGCGGAGCCCCGTAACAGGGTCCTCAAGTCCGGTTATGAGCGTGGACGCCTCGCCGGCATTTTCCGTATACGTGGCGGGTAGCCCTTCCAGAATGGGCTTTCCGGATTCTATACGGTAGTCCCGAAAGCAGAATTCCGAAATCCTGCTCCCATTCTTCTGTACGACTTCCGTTGCAGGCGTCCTGTAATCACTGGTTCCGAAAACAGCATATTCCTGCCTCAAGTGCTCCATGGAGAACCGTTTGTCCATATCAAAGACACAAGATGACATAGGGCGCATTGCTATTTCCACTAAATGGGAATAATCTTCCCGTTCCCGTATCTTCTTTCCGAAGTAAACCTGCCCCAGCTGTCCGTTAGGGAGCACGGTCATGATATAACTGATATCATCATTATATAAGTGAAATGTATCTGCCGCCTTATTTACAACTATATTCATAAAATCTCTCCTATTGATATGCGCTTCCTGTTTTAGAGCTCCATCCCGATTTCTCTTTTTGCCATATGCATTTCATTAACCCGACATGTCACTTCTTCCATATGTACACCCTTCAGATTATAGAACCTTTTATAAATCAGGAAGCTGACCACTGCCAGTGCAATCGGAATTATAATCATGAGCACACGAATTCCATTGACAGTTGCCGCGCTCTGTAAATCCAGTTTTGCATTATAGCCAACAATCTGCAGTCCTACGCCAGTAAGCCCGCCAGCAGCAGCCATAGCCGCTTTCATAAGAAAGGTTTGTGCGGAACAGGTAATACTTTCATTCCTGACTCCGAATTTTACCTCGCCATAGTCAATGACATCCGCCATACAGCAGGTGGTCACTCCAATGGACAACCCCGAGCCAAGGAACATCAGTCCACAGCACGCAACGATGAGTACCCTGCTTTGCGGGGCAATATAGCCTACAGCCCCAAGGGCAGTAAGTCCTGAAATTACGAATACGCAGGCAAGTGCATATACTTTCTCCCTGCTGATTCTGGATGCAATCTTTGGGAAAATAACAAGCCCCAGCATTTCAGCAACGATTGCAGACCCGAAAATAGAATAGAGATACTCATTCCCACATACGTTTTTAAAATAATACACTGCAAACCCCTTTGCAATCTGAGTGCACAGATTGAAGGTAAGAAGAAGTCCGATGAAGGCCAGAAGCTGGTCATTTTTTGTGATTACATTCAGGGCCTGCCGGATGCTTGTTTTTTTTGGTATATGATTTTAATGTGGACTCCTCCTTTACGTTGGCGACGGTAATCCCAATTGTTATAATGAATATCACTGCAATTGCGATTGCAAAATACGTGTAACCCTGCTCTGCCAGAAGATTTTCATTTCCCGCCATCCTGTTGAACGCATTAATGATATACAGGCCGAATGTTGCGACGCAGAATCCTGCAAGGCTGGCAAAAAATCTTGGGACTACGGAAATTTTTTCCCGCTCATGGGGGTCGTTGGTCAGATTAGGAAGCCATGACCAATAGGGAACATCCATGATTATGTAAGTCATTCCATACAATATGTACATTATGGATACATACGCATAGAGGGCGGTCCCCTCCAGTCCGCAGCTTGTAAATAGTAAAACAAATACCACTGAATTAAGAAGTGTACCGACAATGAGCCAGATACGGAATTTCCCGTGCCGGGTCCTTGTGTTGTCAACAATCATTCCCATGAAAGGGTCGTTGACTGCATCCCAGATTCTCGCCACCAGGAATAAGATACCCACAAAGGCTGGGGCAAGATATAATGTATCTGTCAGATATAACATCAAAAATGAACCTACAAGATTTACAATTGCGTCTTTTCCGATTGCGCCAATCCCAAAACAGTATTTTCTTTAGTGGAAACATGTTTATACTGAATATTAATAGTTTGTTTATCATCACCCATGACATTTCCTCCATAATCATTTCTGTGTGTTTAAGAAGATGCGCAGCCTCTTTATGATTTTATTATAAGTCGGATTTTGCTTTTCAACAGGTGCAGGTGTACCTAAAAACAGTCAAAATGTACGCTATTAAAAAACGCCCCTTGTTATTAAAGGGCGTCCAGTGTTTCTTTTTTGTTGGCGAGTTCATTTTTTCGGTTGTCCCAGTTTTCCTTCCTGTACTGGGATGGTGTAATTCCGGTTTTATTCTTGAATAACTTGGAGAACGCAAGCGTGTCCATATAACCGCAGGACTGTGCGATTCCTTCTATTGGCAGTTCCGTGACGGACAATAGCTCCTTTGCCCTTGTAATCCGGTAGTTGATTAGATATTCCTGAGGGGACAGTTCCAAATTTTTTGAGAACAGCGTATGCAGATATCCGCGGCTTACGCCCACGTATGCGGCTATATCCGAGACATGGATTCCATTGGGGTAGTTATTCTGGATATACTCCACGGCTCTCCGTATATACGCGCTTTCTGTAGCATTTTCAGGCGCATTGCTGATTTCAATATCCCTGGCAAGGACTGCAAAAAAAGGAATACAGAAAACTCTGGCGAAGAAATTCATTCTCTAAGGAATATGTATTCCGCTTCAGGATATTAACCAGCATGAGTTTCAGTTCCGGTAGATGAGAACAGCAAAACGTCTTCCGTCCATTTCCCAATCCAATCTCTTCCAGATATTCCTTTGCACGTGTGCCGGCAAAGCCAATCCACAAGTAGGTCCATGGATTTTCCTTGTCCGCCTCATAAAAAGTCTGTATCTCCGGCTCTATAAGGAACCCTTGTCCGGCCTCTAATTCATAGCGGTTATTATCCACGATATATTTTCCCTTACCTTCGAGGATGAGATGTATGAGATAATTGGGCCGGACCGCCGGTCCGAAATTATGCAGCGGCTCACATTTGGCATATCCGCAGAAACACAGATAGAAATCAGAAAAGTTCCTGTTTCTTAGCTGAAGTACATATGCGTCTTCCATATATAGTCCTCCTTAGAAAATCACAAAACCGTTACGCAGGGCTGTAAGCTGTGCCTATCTTTATTTTACAAGTAGAGAGTTTTTTTCAAGTACTCTTTCGGGCTTTGACGATATTTTAGCAAAATGGAGATTAGTACCGGAAGTGATACTGATGAAAAAAGGTTCTAATTGAAAGCATGAGTGAGAATTGGTATAATAGAATAAAACATTCTGGATATAAAAGATTTGGTATATGAGGGAGAGATAGATATGGAAGCGGTTTATCAAGTGGAAGTGAAGGAAGAAAACCTGATGCGGTTGGAGCAGTTTATGTGGATTTCAACGTCTTTATATTGCAGGAAAAAGAGAAGAAGCATAGGATACTGGCTCTTATTGCTGTATATGTTCTTTGTATTGGTCACTCTGAACATGGGTGTTAAGAGTGATATAATGTTTATACAAATCATGACGAATGTGGTAGTGATATCAGTTATTCTTTTGATGCTCTCCAGGCACCTGCGCAGTCTTGTGTTTATCAAATCGCTGGTTGGAATCAGAAGGTTGAGACACCTGTCCGGTAAGCATAGGCTGGAAAGCTGCTGTATATTGTTTTATGAGGACTATTTCACAGTAGTCCCAGGACCAGATAACACAGTTTGGAAATATATGGCCATTGATAAAATGGCAGAGGACTCTCTGGCTTATTATATTTATTTTGCAGATAAGAAAGGATGCCATTTTTCTAAAAACGCTTTTACCTCGGGAAATTCTGATGATTTCAGACAGTTTCTGGAAGAAAAAACAGGAAGGCAGATGATATGCATGGAGAAGAAACGGAAAGCATGAGATTGTTATTTCAGGTAGTCCTGTCCACGGATGACGAAACATATCAAGAGCTGGCTCGGTTGCAGCTGCTTTCCTCATTGAAGTATTTCCAAAAAAGGGGCGATTGTATATTTATTGGTAGTAGCAGTTCATTATCTCATAAGCCGGAATCTGTACAACACCCTTTTGGGACTTGTTGTAATGATGATGTTCCAATGGTTCTATTTTGATGTCCGGCGTCCAAGGGTCATGAATAAAAGATGTAGGGTGACCGTTGAAAGGATGAAGCAGGAAGCATCTGAAGGTATTTTCAAGGACGATACAAGGTTTGATTTCTATCAGGATATAATTGTATGGGAAAACAGCTGCGCTAAGGGAACTATGGAATACTCAAAAATTCAGCGGATAGACAATTTTTCTCGGTATTATATGATAGTGACAAAGAAGAAACGTTTTCTTCTGTTTTGGAAGGACAGGTTCATATTCGGTTGCCCGGATGATTTTATAGCGTTTATTCAGGAAAAGCAGGAAAATCTTCCAAATAAAAATTAAGAAAAGGCGCTGTTTGTAACTGTTCAGACGGCGCAACGTCGAGAGTACTTGCCATCCAATCGCTAATTCGGTTTTTATGAAATCGCTTATTACACAAAGAGGGAAAAAGAAGTAGATAATTATAAATAAGGATTAACTAAAAACAGGAGGATTTATATGGGGTCAAAACACGCAGGTATTCATTTAAGATGCGACAATAGCACAGAAATTCTCGCAAAATTAAAAAAGGAGTTTAACAAGAAGATCAAGCCCAGCAAAAAAATACGATGGCACTCGAACTTATAAAAGCCTTTGCGAAGAAAAATATTAGTGACATAACAGACCCAATTGAAAAGGCAGAAAAAGAAGCCATCCTTTCACAAGTTATGGATAAAGCGCTAAAAGACATGGCATCTGGCGAGCCGGCCACTATCGTTGTTCGGCAGCATTTTATCAGTATATATTGGTACGATCATATCCGTAGTGAAAATTTGCAGGAAGAACTCAAAAAATATGCGCATATGTCTGGCGTTCCAGCAATGGGGGTGGGAATATATGATGACACCAATTTTTCAATTTATGCTGTTTGTAACATAGGCGAGCCAAACGCCCGTGGATTCAAAGGAGATTATTTATTTGATTTCAATGACATTACTCCTGTGGCAGCAGAGGACATTTGTGATACGGTGGACGCACCGTTTCTTTTGGACGCACTTCAAGAAACTCTATCCAAAGATGAGGGTGGATTGATGGCACATACCTTTGAGCAGAGGACAGGATTACCAATACTGATGTTTGATGAAGATTGTAAAGAGAAATGTTTGCAAACTCTGTACCAATGGAGCAACGCAACTGTTTATTGCGAGGAGTAAACAGGTGTTAGGAAATTGATATTCCAATTTGCCGCAAAGAAAGCAAAGCCCAAAAATCACCCTAATTATTAATACTATTTCTTATATTTTTTGCATTTTATATATCTTATTACAGCAATCGATCACCCAATCCCCCATCTTGTCAGCAGGGGCAATGTTCAAGCCAAATGTGCTTATTTCTCCATCAGTATAATTTTTCACTTGATATTCTTCCGCAAAATATGAAAAAGCTTTATTTCTTGAGTCTTGTTGAGTGTCAGAACAAGCAGGGAGAAATAACATACCAAACAATATCATTGCAATTACAAGATTCTTTTTCACTGTATTGTCTCCTCTGTCATACCTTGAATGTCGATTTGTAAACTCGACAAACGAAAGTTAGCAGTTCCGATAGCGACATCGATCCCCACCCCATCTACGAGAAACTCTGTAAAAGTATTTGCAATCATTTTTCATAGCTTTGATTGGAACTAAATTGGTCTCCTTATAAATGGGTCTTTCATCAGTAAGAGTCACAGCATTATAAATATTGTATTGACTGAAAAAGGAAAAATCATTGGTTCTAAAATCCGCCGTCTCCAGATACAAATCCGGTCTAATCTGCATTCTGAGCAATAGTGGTTCACGTCCTGTTTTTTTCCACAACAGTAAACTGTATGTTAATTCTAGCATCATGTTGTAATACAACTATATGTACTTGACATTTATTATATCATATATTTGTTTCATTTATAATTTTACCCTTTTTTAATTATATTCCAAATTTTTTTAATAGCAGCATACCCCGAATTGATAACCAGAGCCGTAATGTTACCCAGAAGGGCTATTGTAAAATATGCAGAATACAGAAATACTGCTCCTGATATGTAGTTTAAAAAACCACTTCCTGATACGGTATCGAGAATAGCTAAAGGAATACATAAAAATGAACACACGAAACAATAAAAAAAGGAGATTTTCTTTGACGCAGACCATAAATAAAAGAAATCAGGAGACAACCTAATGGTATATAACCAAAAAACAACGCTTCGACATAAGCGAAACCATCAAAACCTGCACATATGCATTTCAAAATCATATAGACTGCAATGGGTAAAATATAAAGGTTTATAAGATGTGACAATAAATACCATTTCATATTTTCACCTCCTGTTTAGCTAGATTATACCATTTCATGTATGCATAAAGAAGGTGTCCTATGTCATTTTGAATGTGACATTTGTAATGGTCTATAGAAGATGGGCAGCTTGCTTGAAGAAGTAAATCCTGAATTATAGGACTAGTGTGTCTCTAGAACATTGATTTTCAATCCCTACATAATCATTTACTTCGGAGCATGTTCGAGCTGTTGACAAACCCTATTCTCCTTCCGGTCATTATGATAAAATAAAAGAAAAGCATGGAGGATTCACCTATGATGACGCGGACGGATAACAAGCAAATGAAGTTCCACCTGGTTACCATTGAAAATCTTGTACCGGAAGATCATTTTCTGAGAAAATTAGATCGTCTGGTGGATTTCTCCTTCATTTACGAAGAGATAGCAGGCTGCTACTGCCAGAACAATGGCCGCCCATGCGTGGATCCAGTTATCTTGATGAAATATTTGCTCATTGGATTTTTGTTTGGAATTGAATAAGAGCGCCGAATTGAGCAGGAAATACAGGTAAACATGGCCTATCGCTGGTTTCTGGGGCTGGATATGGATGAACGTGTCCCGGATCATTCTACCATATCCCAGAACAGGCGCAGATGTTTCAATGGGACTGGCTTGTTCCGCCGTCTGTTTGAGCGGATTCTCTTTCAATGTATGGAGAAAGGGCTGGTGGACAGAAGGACCGTCTTAACGGATTCCACTCATGTGAAGGCAAACGCTTCTGCCAAAAAGAATATCAAGGTTCTGATACAAAAGGAAACGAACAATTACATGGAACGTCTGGATT
>JAJQEA010000333.1 GCA_021201905.1 Clostridia bacterium | reverse complement strand
TGATGTGTATATGAGACAGCCATCAAGATTACTAGCGCCACTAAATTTTTAGGCAGCTCACGATCAACTACCAGACGGTTCAGCTTCGGACCCTCGAATCGTTCAAAATACATCGGGTCCCCGAATCGGATATGTGTTGGACAGCCCACCACATACATCTCTTCCTTCACATTTACTTCCTTCACATTTACCTCCTCTCCATTTACCTCCTTCAATCCGCCGACATTGCATCTGCGTCCTCCCGTTACCCCTCATTCTCCATCCTCCATAGTTCGAGGTCTGACAGGCTGATTTGACCCTCCGTGTTCTTATCTTCCATCCACCAGGCAAATACATCTTCAGCATCCTTCCATCGGGTTTTGATTCCTTGCTCCTGAATGTATGCCAGCATCACACCAAATGCCCGCACATAGGCCCTCTGGTATGTGGGAAACAGGCGAAATTCAGTCCAACGGTTCTTTGCCGCCATGGGGCAGCCTATGCACCCGACCCGGTGGAATCCCCATTCATATAGCGGGTTCACCGGGATATGTTCGGACCGAATGTAATCCCATATATCTCGATCCAGCCAGTCCACAATGGGATTGCAGATCCGTTTTCCTTTTATGGCGCATGTCTCAAATAACATACGCTCATCGTCGTTGTCATTGTTAAGAATGATCTTCTTGTTCTTATTCCTTGTGTAATTCTCAAAAATACCGCGGCTATTCCTCCGTTTCTGACTTTCTGCCCATCGCACCCCGGTCGTAATGAACCGGTCCTGACAGGAACTTTCCTTGAGTATCTCACAGCAGTAACGCTGCAGCCTTGTGGGCGGGAACCGTTTCATCGGAATCAGAGACCACATAGACACCCGTTGTCCTTTATAATACGGATAGCTGATTCTGCATGGGATTCCCCTGGTTTCGTATTCCCTAAATATCTGCCGTACATAATACACCGTCTGTGGTGCATCGGCTGTCGTATGGTTATGTTGGAGTTCAAATGGAACCCCGGACCGCCTTACGATTTCCCGGCACACAGCACTGTCCTTTCCTCCGCTGTCCGTCACGATGAGGGGACGTCCATAAATATGCAGTGACATCTCAGACGCTGCCCTCACCCGTTCCATCGCTTTCTGCTCTAAATCCAATCATCAGAGAGTCAGATATCTCTTATCCCGGCCGGGACTCTGCCTCCTTCCTCTGGTTTCCTGCAGGAGCGTGATTTATATAAAAGGGGTTGCCCTCTTTTATCCATGTTACATATGCGGTTCCATCTTCCCAGTCTTCTGCCCTGGAAGGTCTGGCCCTTTTAACTTCTCTTCCGTCTTGATGCACAGCGCAGTCCCATAGTCCTCGTCCCATAATCCGATATGCATTTCTCCCTCTTCCGTATGGATGGGGTATTCCAGCAGGGCCATCCCCCACCCCTCCTTCATTTGACGCAGCCAGTCACCCTTCAGTTCCTCATGCTCTGCCTCGGTCAATGTTCCTTTTACCCCCGCCTCAAGGACACACCACAATTGCCCGTCATACACCTCAGGCCTCGGAATCATACGTTCAACCTTTGCCCGAAGCAGCCGGTTATCCAGGAACGCTCCCAAACATTCTTCGTAGGATGGAAGATACCGTTTCAATGCAGCCTCAATGACAGCCGTTTGCTTGATTAAGGTGTTACCCGACAATATTTCTGGCATAAAACCATCACGGTCATTCCGGAATACGGAGACTGTCAGGGGGCTATAGAGCCGGATGGTGCTGTGTTCTGACAGACGGTGGCTGTAATCCCTGGTTAGATGGAATACATAACCGGTGGACGTGCTTACCATATATCTCTCTTGATGGGATTTCATATTTTTTTCATGGCAGAAGAACGGTTTCAATCCCTCTGGCAAGAGCATCCTGGCATACGGTAAGGCTAAACTTCTCGCCATGTCTTTATGGTCCATCTGAGCAGCAGGGATATACACATGGTTTTCGTAGCCTTGGATGATTTCACTTGCTTCCTCAATGGTTTTAGGCAGTCCGGCTTCCAGAATGGCATAGAGTTTCTCCTTTTCCAGTATCCCTTTCCGGATGACCTCTCTATTGATTTCATTGGTTACCCTGTCTAAATCAGATAATGTGATTCCTGGTGGTAGATAGCACGGAAGTTCCCCCAGATAACCACTTGTATGATGTATCGCATAAACGTCCCATTTTCTTACGGCCTGACTAACTCTCTCCTGTTCTGTAAGCGGAAGCTGGAATATTTCCCTATTCCAGTTCTCATCTACCATATAAACAGAAAGAAGGCATCCTGTGTTGGGTTCATACCCTTTCCCCTTACTCCTACACGGGGTAGGCTGAAAATAACCGTCCAGATGTCTTGCCACGTCCATTACCGTTTCGATTGTGTCCGGATGGTCCCACAAAAGTACCGCGCCGAACCGTGCCCTCTCATCGTTCTCCCACACGACCATATCCCGGGCCAGTTCATTGAGCAACTCCATATGTCCATCTTCAAATGCCGTACAGTCCTCCAGGCATCCCGCTAACGGTTGTATGTCCGATTCCACCCTGGCGATGAATGGTATCATGCTGGACGGATCCATGTCCTTCAGCTCCATGTATATCTGTTCGATTTCTTCCTGGCTTGCAGGAAGGTCCATCCATATACCCTGGCTTACATTCTCTCTCTTGATATATATTCGCATCTTACATCTCCAAATAAGAAAGGACCTCCATTAAAGGCGGTCCCACATCCACGCTATTCTATTACACCTGTATCGTGATTCTTAAACTTACTGTATTACCATTTCTGATTCTGTCCTGGCAGATTCCCACACAAAGGTTTGGCCATTTCTGGAGATGACACCATAGGGTGTCATTGCAAAACCATTTTTCTGCATATGACGCTCCCCATAGCTCCGGAAATCAAAATAGGTGAAAGCAGGGTCATCTGTATCAATGCCTGCTTTTTGAAAGATCTGCTCCGCATAGCATTCCAACGAAATGATGGAAGAGTCTAATTCATAGCAGTTTAAATTGCTTGCAACATTCAGAGCCAACTCCAAATCATTACTTTGTTCGAATTCCAATGCCGCCTTATATTTTATCAGTGTTTCCTTGTCTGGAAATGCCTGTATCCTCTTTGCCAATATGTTTAGCTCATTTATGTCCATATCACTGGCAATCTGGTAATGAAATAAGGGAACGATGCTCCTTGCTTCAGCAATGATACAGGATTCTAACGACGGAACCCGCAGCCGTTCCAAGGTCTGCTCTATCTCTGCTTCCCCGGCGGGCAAATCCAACCATGTGCCCGTATCTTGTTCCGGATTACGGTTCAGGGAGTTCAACCGAAGAGAAATGACCCCCTCATGGATATCTGGTTGTTCCGGGAGGTGGACTCCATCATAGATCTCGGTCCATGTTTCAGACACCAGGAACAGATAGCCTTTCGCGGTGAACACTCCCTTATCACTTTTTCGAAGTTCCCTCCCCACCTTTTCTTCATCCAGCATATCTATCACTTCATCAGAGGCATCCTGGATCACGTCCAATAATTCTCCCATCAGACACAGTTCCCCCAGCATTTTGTCATTCAGGATGTCTGGGTGGAACACAAACGAGTTCAGATTATAACAGATATTGATTAATTCCTTTATATCGATTAGATTCCCTTCCTCCTGGCGCAGTTTGATGGCACCCTCGTAAGTATCGAGTTGGTATTCATCCATCTGGCTCAGCTTATAGGCCAATAGGTTCACTTCTTCCAATGTCTTTTCCCCGCACACGTCCAGCACGTTGTCGAGGAACTGCGGCCAGTCCTCATACCACTTCAGGATTATTTCTTCCTCAGACGGTACATGTGCACATATAAGAGCATCCGCAATCTCCGCCTTGCCTGCCGGAAGCTGCAGGACCGCTCCTGCGTATCCCCGCCGCCCCATGTATTGATTTGCCATGATTGTTACCTGCATGTTAGAATCACACCTCCATCAAAAAAAAGAACCACCACATAGGCAGTTCACCACATATCCTGTTATTTGAACTTATACACATCCTATGTTCACATTCTCATCCCCAATGACAGGGCATCCTCTTTCTCCTCTCCCCTCGATGGCACTTCCTTTGTATCTGCCTGATTCATCCTGTGAGCCAATTGAATCCCTCCGTATTTTTCCTTATGCACAATAGTAGCCTTGACATATATGGTCTTTCCACTCTTATATCTCCTGTAATGTCCCTTTCTGGTATGGGGAACCTTCTCATAGCCAATTTTATGGTATGCCGCTCCTTTTCCGCCCCCTTTCCGGCTGAAGTAATACAGCTCCTTAATGGTATCGTTTGTGTCAGGTTTATTCTTCATGTCATATACTTTGATGCTATTTTTATCTACGTACGGTTCATATGGGGCATCCTTTCTTCCGATTTCTTCTTTGACCGGGTGCCTCTCAAAGAACGCTCGCCTCTTCTCATCTGACAGTTCCAGTTCCACCAGGTAATCCAGGAGGCAAAATAGGACGGCTGTCACTTCATTCTGCTTCGATATGCTTTTCTCGATTGGCTGCTTCGTGATAATCCACCTACGGTTCAGGGTGGATACCTCCAACCCTTTATCCTTTCCAATCATGTAGGCGGTTTCCTCTTGTTCCTTCGCCTGAACCACAATGATATAGTGCACGTCATCCCCCAGATGTTTTTCCAATGCTTCCTTATCCTTATCTGTGAATACAGATTCGCTATGTTCATGAAATAACTCCCCATTGACAAGGAGCAGTTTCGGCACACTCATGACTTTTTTGTAATATCGGCCTTCTTTTGAATCATACTGATACAGACGCCCCAGCTGTCCCGGAGGGAACCGTGATGCCGCCGCATCATCCAGGTATTTATGCCTGATGAGATACCTTCCTTGGAAAATGGGAACATAGAGCAGCATGTTGACATACATGTCCAACTTTTTCTCTAATTGTTTGAAATCCTTTCCTTCCATATCCTTTTGGCATCTCAACTGGTCCTCTTCCTGCGAAAAACCATAGCCGGTATCGTCTTTCTGGCCTTCGTTAGCATGGCAAGCGCTTTCAGACGGTTTTGTTTACTCCCGGTTGCCACTGACATACATCCGGCAATTGCATCACTGGCCAGGTCTTTCACTTCCTGTTCCCGCTCTATCATGTTATTGAAAAACCGGTACTGGGGAAGGTTCATCTTATCCACATATTTGGACATGTTCCATTCCGCCTCCCTCCTGTATCTTTTGTTCAACACTATATCCCTTTATCCGTTGGAAAGCTATTCACAGATACTGACAAAGATCTGACCAGTCTTTGCATCATCTTATACATCCGCTATCATCCCATAGGCTCTAGGGGGGGGGGCAACTGCTGTATCGGGAAATAAATGACGGCGCGCTTCAGCCACTTGTATCAATTCCTGTTGCATAAAGCTCTCAGTCTTACATTTCAAGTTCACCTACCCCCATGTCCATTTGATTCTCCTCTTCCATATCTTTCTGCTCGTTGACGGATGTAATGTTTACATATTCACCTATCATATTTAATGCATCTTCGTAACGATGGCAGTTCCCATTTGTAATCCGCTCAACCATTTGCCTGGCTAATTCATCCTGACCATGTTCTTTAAGTGTCCGGGACGCAACAGCCATTAAATGAAAGATATTACCGTTAGTTCCGATAAGGGGACAGTCCGGTTTTTGTACTGATTCTGAAAAACCGCCCAATTGGTTCTCGACATAGTCTGACAGCCAGGTACCACCAAACTGCGAATGTGTCCGTAAGCGCCACATGGCCAGCCGTTCCATATCTATACTCACACCATCGAAAGAGAATAATAAGTTCGTAAGTCCCTTGTGTTCAAAGACCATTACATCATCAAACTTTGAATCGCCTATAAGAATACCCTCTTCTTTTAGTAATCCATTGATACCTTCTACCCATTCCTGCAACGCTCCCCCACATCCTTGGAGGACCAGCCCTTCTGTTTGCTTCATCACCTTTAATTCGTTTATATCCACTTTCCTCATATATTTTCTCCCTTCATCCTTATGTAAGGCAAAAAAGTGTTATTTCCAGTTGGTTAAGACATTCTAAATAGCCGCGAATGTGCATGACTGCCCGGTTTATGATAGTATGAACTTTACACAAGGTGGGAAAATACCATGTTTGACAGATACACTCTGGAGTATTAGAATTAAGAAAACATGAAGTGCGTTCACTTTAGATGGATAAGGCGTACTTGACAACTGGAAATTTGAGGTAACTAGGCAATGACAGAAATTAGAAAAGCGACACAAAAAGATATTTCGAGAATTGCAGAGATATTAGTATTTACAAAAAGATTAAATTATCGTTCGATTTTTCATAATGATCAGTATTCGTTTGGTGAAATGCAGGTGTTATCTGTCGCTCAAGAATATTTAGATAATCCCAACACGTTAAATGATATATGGGTCTATTATGATGAATTTGTTAGAGGACTAATTCATATAGAGGGCAAAGAGGTAAAGAAACTTTATGTTGATTCTTTTTTTGAAAGTGAAGGAATTGGCGGAAAACTAATTGAATTTGCAATTCAAAATTTTGATGTCCGATATTTATGGGTATTAGAAAAAAATGAGAGAGCTGTGTCATTTTATGAAAAACATGGTTTTCATTATAAAAATGAATGGCAATATGAGGAAGGAACAACAGAACATCTTTTAAAGATGGAACGATAGTATTACCCCCAGTGATATTACTGATATATGACAACTTCACGTTTATCAACCGGAACCGCTTATAAAAGGATGCGGCCCTCCGGACCACCTCTGGGCCGGTATGTTCTAAGAGGTGGCCACTATTAAACCGATTACAGGATCAGAGCTTGTAAAGAAACATTTGTTGAGTCTAAAACAATACTTTGATTATCAGGTGCTTCACAGAACATTTCCACTTGTATTCTCGCGATATCACTCTGTCGTTTCCAAAGGCAAGGACAACAGGGACACATCTGCCCCCGCTGCCTTCCATGTTACCCCTCCATCTTCCTTTCTACCAAGCCCCCAAATTTCTCCAATCCCAGTTTATTTTTGATGATTTATATAACCAAGAACATTGCAAATTGCTTCTGCACACGGTTCTATTCCGATTGAACCATCAATCAGTAAATCATAGTTATGCGCTTCTCCCCATCGCATATCAGAAATACTGTGGTAGTAGGCGGCTCTCGCTTCATCAGAGTGGTGAACATTTTTAACAGCCTCCTCTCTGGTATCTCCGTACACTTCCATAACCTTACTCACACGGTATTCTTCTGGTGCATAGATAAAGATTTTTACCACATTGTCATAATCCCGTAAGACATAATCAGCAGCACGTCCCACAATGACACAAGCACCTTTATCCGCAATTTTTCGAATGATTTTCTCCTGTGCCGTAATTGCCTGCTGAACAACACTTGTGCTCAAATACAGGTCATGGAGGATTTGAGGGGAATTTGTATTGATGCCGGAAATGAATTCCCTGTGAAGCCCACTCTCCTGGGCCGCCAATGCTGCAACCTCTTTATAATAAAAGGGAATGCCAAACTTATCTGCAAGCACTTTGCCAATTTGTTTACCGGAAGAACCATGTTCCCTCGCTATAGTAATAATCACTCCCTTTTTGGATGTCTGCGGTGCAGATTTAGGAGATTCCAAAGCTTGCGTTTCTTCCTTCAATGACCGCATAAATCCTACTGTCATAGCAAAAGCGACGAGCATAGCGACCAGATCGGCAATCGGCGCTGCATATAAAATACCCCTGATTCCAAAAAACTGCGGCAGAATCAAAACTAAAGGCACGAAACAGATAATATCTCTGATTATCGATGAAATAACCGCATGGACCGGTTTTCCTACCGCCTGAAAGAAAATGGAAGTCATTTTAATGGTGCAGGTAAATACTACCAACATCAGGAAAATGCGAAACGTCATCTCTGCAAACTCCCAATAATCCTCCGGATTTGGAATATTTGTCGGCTGTCCAAACATACCGACAATCGAATTCGGCATAAATTCAAATAAAAACGTAGAAAAGAGGCCGATTGCAATCGTTGCCGTTAAAACATACCGATATGTCTGTTTCACACGCGCATAATTTTTTGCTCCGTAGTTATAGCTGATAATCGGCTGGCTACCTAAAACAATGCCAACAACAATATTGATCACAACGGTAAACACCTTGCTTTCAATGCCAATAATGGCAATCGGTATATCAATGCCATAGTAAGACAGTGCGCCGTACTTCGCCAACGTCATATTACAAACTAATGAGATAATTACAATCGTCATCTGCGTAATAAAAGAGGATACTCCTAATTTTAATGCGGTTGAAAATACTCCGAACTTGGGCATAAAATGCTTCCATGTCAATCGGAATGTCTTTGTATGGAAAAAGTATAAAACGCTGATTACAAAAGACACAATCTGACCGATCACCGTTGCAAAGGCCGCGCCTTTCATTCCCCAATGCAGACCAAAGATAAATACCGGATCAAGAATAATGTTTACAATCGCTCCTGCAAGCATGGATGCCATAGAACTAGCCGGGCTGCCATCTGCACGGATGACAGCATTCATCATATTCATCAACATAAATATTGGGAAGAACGCAAGAATAATATTAAAATACTCAATCGCCATGCTAATGCTGTTTTCCGATGCTCCGAACAAGGTTAACATCTGTGTTTTTAGCGGGAAAAAAATTGCTACAAGAATAATACTTGTCAGCAACGTAATGGTAATACCGCTACCGGCACAGACAGGTGCATTTTTCGTATCATTTTTCCCCTGACAAATATTAAGATACGCTGCGCACCCATCTCCGAAACACCATGCAAACGCCTGGGCAATAATAAAAATAGGAAATACCACACCAGTTGCGGCATTGCCCAGTGCACTCAATTCACTGTTTCCAATGAAGATTTGATCCACAATGTTGTAAAGTGCGCTGACTAACAGAGACAGGATACAGGGGATTGAAAATTTAAGCATTAGCTTATGGATTTTTTCTTCCCCCAGATAGTTGATTTTTTGATTTGACTGCATTTTGGTAACCTCCATGTTATATAATTTTCTTGGAGTCTTTATCAGAGAAAAGCTACCTAAAAACTACGCACAAGCAACGAAACGCACATTCTTTAACCTGTTTTATGTTCAACAGAGACCGGACACGCTTTGTGCGAATCGTGCTCTGATTAGCGGTCGTTATAACAAAAAAACAGCGTAAAATCCACCGAAGATTCTACGCTGTTCGCTGCTTGGCTGAATTATTTTATCAAATCAATTCTTAAAAAGTCAACCTAAAAAATAAAGTTCTAAGAATATGACAATCTGATAACATTGGCGACATGGATATTTTGCACAATACGCCTCTATCTTCTCCCTATCTGCCAGTAGTTTAAATTTTTAAACATAGCACTTGTATCAAAACAATCATTACCAATCCTCGGCTAGTTTTTTGCCAATATAGCTTTCGACATCATCCTCATTTATGTTTAGAGCATGGGCTATCACTCTATATAACTTCTTTTTCAGCTCTTGTGCAATCTCTTTTTCTTCCTGTGTCGGATATTTCTTCGCCTTTTCGTCATGGCTCCTAAGATATTCATCTTTAATAACCATTACCCACTCAACAGGATTCTCCTTATCACGTATGTTTCTGTACATATCCAGCTTCAATTTCCTGTTTGTAATTTTCAAATCATTTGTATTGATAAATGGCATTCGCTCTATCAGTTCATTCGCTTCTTCCTTTGTCACAGTCTCCACCTCCATAAAAGTAAGGAGTGCATATCAGAATGATATACACCCCTCTATATATATTATTATTTAAGATAATCACCAATCGGCGAAGTATTGTATTGTTTCTTGATCTCCAGAATGACAGAACCATCCTCCTGAGTTTCTTCAGAAATAATCTTATGTTTTGTCCCGGCTTTGGTTAATTTTTCTTTATAAGCTTTCACGTCCTGCTGCACCAAAGTCTTGGCATAGCTTTCTCCCACATCCTCCTTTAACTGAAAATGTAATGTCTGTACGATACACGCTGCTTTAATTCGTTTCATTTTTCTTTCCTCCAGTTTTAATAATAAATTTACCACATCAAGCATTAGAACAAAAAAAATCAGCTCACTCAGCGAATTAGAGCGAAAC
>JAJQEA010000262.1 GCA_021201905.1 Clostridia bacterium | reverse complement strand
ACAAGTTCTAATCGTGGCTTAGCACTATTTTTTTCATTTTATTCCCAAAGACAGGAATTATAGCAAATGGGACGGGGAATGTCCATAGATGGGATGCCGGATTATGAATATGATTATGCTGTGATTACGATGGGTTTTATGGGGATATGGTTTATGGGGAGGTCTATGGGGAGGTTTATGGGGAGATTGCTGTATCTGTATTGCATCGGCAGGTGATATCTGGTATAATAAGAAACAGTTGAATGTGAACGCGATAACATTAAAGGGACATTTGTCCCGAATACAAATATGAAGGAGGTATTTCAGATGAATATTCTTAGTACTGACAAGGCGCCGGGGGCCATTGGGCCGTATTCCCAGGGATATGAGGTAAATGGAGTTGTTTATACGTCAGGACAGATTCCTGTGGATCCGGCAGACGGAACCGTGGCAGAGGGAATCGCTGCCCAGGCCGAGCAGAGCTGCAAGAACGTGGGGGCAATCCTGGAGGCAGCCGGAACCGGTTTTGACAGGGTATTTAAGACCACCTGTTTCCTGGCCGATATGAATGACTTTGGCACATTTAATGAGGTATACGCAAAGTATTTCGTGTCCAAGCCGGCCAGAAGCTGTGTGGCTGTCAAGACTCTTCCAAAGGGTGTGCTCTGTGAGATTGAGGCAATTGCCGTAAAATAAATATGGAGAGAAGCAGGAAGGTTCCTGGCTTCTGCCGTATGATAAAAAGATTATGTAAAGGCCGCCGGATGTGTTCCGGCGGCCTGAACGTTTTTTTGGACAGATTTTCCTGTTTGCTATGCGGTGGTACGGATATTGGTGCTGTCGCCCAGGCGGATGACGGTCAGGGATGCGTCCTCAAAGGAGTATCCTGCATCGCTGGTCACAACCTCCAGCGTGCCGGCACCCGTTACCGGGAACGGCGCATTGATGGAAAGGGTCACCTCCTCATTGGAAGCGGTGAAGGTATGGCGTGCCACGGCTCCGGTGACAGGTGTTCCGTTCAGGGTGAGCTGGACCGTTAGGGTTGAGGGTATGGTGGTTCCTGCGTCAATCATGACGGTGCCGGTAAAGAAAGCCTGATAGATACCGGTCTGGTTAATCTGCACGTCAGAGGTTCCAGGAGTATGGGTAATTGCGGTTCCGGATACCAGAGGGGTTTCGTTAAAAACAAGAGCTCCGTTGGCGGACGTTGGCTGGACGGTTGTGTCCACGGTCGCCAGGACTTCCGGGGCTCCGCCGCCTCCTGGTTCGCCGCGGGGGATGACAAAATCCAGGACGGCCTCTTCCGTGGTGCCGGAATTGGTTACGGATGCCTCTGTACCAGGATCGCCTGTGATTACGGATCCTACGGTGATGGTGGCTGCGGCGCCGGTAGGCCCGGTTTCTCCGATGGGGCCTTCTGGTCCTTCCGGTCCTTCCGGCCCGGTATCACCTGTGGCGCCGGTAGGCCCTTCCGGCCCGGTGGAGCCATGGATAATAAGAAAACCAACTATCAATTAAAAATGCGGTCATATTAAATCACTTCAGAATGGGTGTTGATTTCAATGAAATCCTGCACCCGGCGGAGTTCATCGGCAAAGCGAAGAACAATGCTGATATTGCCGTCTTCATAAACTGTGATACTGTCAACAAGCTCAATCAGAATATCCCTTGATAGTGTGGTCACATTTTCGTATTTGCGAAAGGCAACCAGAAAAGGATTTTCAGTGCCCACACCATTTTCCTGCTCGGTTCTCTCATTTTGTAGTTTTTTAATCGTTGCAGTTATCTCTTTTTCCTGTGCCTCATAATCCTCCTGCATATGGCGGTAATCGGTCTGGCTAATCTCGCTGTCTTTCCAATCTTGATAAACAGCCTGTTTATATCGAATTACCTTTTCAAGCTCCTGCTCCTTTTTGGAGATAGCCTCCAGCAGTTTCTTATCCTGCCCCTTGATGATTGGAGCCCTGTTAATCTGCTCAATGATTTTTGTATAGTCGATTGCAAGGTATACATATTGTTGAATTGCAAACAGGACAGCCGCTTCTAAGCGGTTATGCTGTATAGAATGTTTCGTACAGGCTTTTTTGACCGTCTCTTATAAGTAGAGCAGTAGTAATAAACATGTTTTTTAACTTCACTTCTTATCATAGCTTTTTCGCAGTCAGCACAACGCAGAAAACCACTGAACAGATATAGTGTATCATTTTTAGGAGATGTGCGAGTGTCCTTCTGTAATAACCGCTGAACTTTATCAAAGATTTCCCGGCCGATAATTGGTTCGTGTGTGTTTTCTTTAATGAACCATTCTTCCTCCGGGACTTTCTCCTGAATATGGACTTTGTAACTTTTTATACGATAACGCCCTTGTACCATATCACCGCAATACATTTGATTTTTGAGTATTTCCCCCACTGTCTTTTCACTCCAAATAGGTTTTTTTGTTGGGTCACTGTGCGGATTTTGGTACTTTAAGCCTAACTGCTTTTGTTTATATACAGTTGGACAGAGAATACCGTGGTCGTTTAAGTACCGTACAATAGAGAGTTTGCTCATACCAGCCAGATATTTCTCGAATATCTCTTTTACGATTTCAGCGGCTTCCTCGTCAATAATAAAAGCATTTTTATTTTCTGGATTTTTCAAATATCCGAATGGAGCAAATGCACCGATAAACTCTCCATTGTTGCGTTTTGTCCGAAATGTCTTTCGCACATCTTCCGACGTTCTGGCCGCGTAACGGTCATTCATAAGGCCATTTATTGGAATTTCCATGTTTTGCGTACAGTCAGGGTTTGCGAATGTGTCAATGTAGGGATTGCCAAATGTGATAAAGCGGCAGCCGTATGTAGGGAGATACTGCTCCAGAAACTTCCCTTGGTCGGCATAGTTACGAAAGGCCCGGGCAAGATTTTTGCAAACAACGCAATTCACATTTCCCTCACGAATATCTTTCGATAACCGTTGAAAATCAGGGCGTGTGTCCTCTGTCGTTCCAGAGCGTCCATCATCTACATAAATATCATAAATGATATACGTTTCGTTGCAGAATTTTTCTTCCACAAATTCCAGATTGATTTTTCTCTGGTTGGTTACACTTTCGGATTCATCATCATTCCTTAAATCTTCTTTGGAAAGTCTGATATAAATACCGATTTTCCATTCAAATGATTTTACGCTTTCCTGCTTTTGAGTTTCAGTGATAACACGGCTCTTTCGCGCCATGTGAACCTCCTTCCTTTATCACGTTACGCCTATATTAGACCATTCATAGGTGGCGTGAACAATGCCGCCCGGCCCTTGCAAATCTTGTCCGGAGGCCGACAAAAACGGCCTGCATACTGATTACAGGCCGCTCTTTTTACGTTGAAGGAAGTCAGTGAAGCAATCCTCAAGGGGCGGGGCGCTATCCAGAAATTCCAGTTTAACGCCCATATCGCCCACCCGGAAGCAATACGGATTTTTTACTTTGCGGAGCACCTGCGCCGCCCGCTTTTCTCTCGGAACCGTGTTATCGAAGGTCAGCCCGGACACGTCAACTAAGTCCTCTTTGTTAACTGTGGTTATATCAATACCCGCAAGCTCCGCTAAATGAATTTGTTGTTGCATGGATATTCGCCCCCTTTCTTCCATGTATATGTCATTCTCGGATTGTCCTATGAGAAAATGACAAAAGGCGGCCGGTTCTAACATGCCGCCCTTTGCCATCTGCTCATAAGACCTCGGGCCAACTTGGCCCGAAGCCAGTTCGCAGCAAAGGAAAAACGCTCGAATGAAACAAGGTCAAACGAGCGTAAGAATAAACACATTCAGTTCCTCTTAAATGATGTGTACAGGTAAATAGCGGGTCGTAATTGTGTTCATAGAAAAGATATCTTTTTTGAGAAGCAGAAATTTCTTTGATTTTGTCGAAAGTCAAATTTCACAGCGATACCCTCTCTTGTACCGCCGTGTCTTCAAAAAGGCGGATTTGATTGTTATTTTGGAGCTATACAATGTAATAGAGTGATATATTTATGAGAAAACCAATAGAAGTCTATGACTTCAAGGCTTTCTGGCAGGCCATTAAAGCAGCCAGGAAGGTCAAAGAGGCCCGAAGTTAGGATTAATGTGTTTATTTAGTCAGCTTATCTTTTATTTTCCCCCAAAGCTTAATATGGAGTTTGTTTTGCCGTTCTTCGCTATTTAGAAGAATTTCATATGAATTTAGGATTTCTAATATATAACAAAGGCTATACAGCCCTATGGTGAAAAAAACGCAACATAATTCCTTTACCGGAAATACCGAGGTTGAAACATTTTTGAAAACAACACCGCCGATAACAAGCAGTGTAATTCCAAAGAGTGCGATAAAAACGAATTTTTTCTTTTTAAGTTCATATCTCGATTTTAATTCCTTATAAAATGAATTGTCCATTACAAGTCGTTCCTTTGAAAGCTGCTTGTACTGATCTTCTAAGAACATAGTTGTGGCTAATACTCCTATACTAATTATAAGCAAGACAATAGTTGTTCCTATGCTGATTGGATTATTGAGCCCCTGCGATGTAAACGGGACAACCGCGCCAATTAAAATACCCATACCAGCAGACACTCTTTTGGCCAACTGCCGTTCTTGCAACAAATATCCCTCTGCACATTCACGGCTTACATAGTATCCGTTTTCGTCTGCCTCTAATTCATTTGTGCTATCCTTCAAAAGTGAATCTACTGATATAGCGAAAAGATTACTAATCATCAACAATTTTTCTGTTTCTGGATAACCTTGATTATTTTCCCATTTGCTTATTGCCTGTCTCGTTGTATTCAGTTGTTCGGCTAATGCTTCTTGTGAAAGGCATCTCTCTTTTCGTAATTTCAATAGCTTTTTTCCAAATGTCATTTATGATTCCCCCTTGTTTTATGGCTTCATTTTACCTGTTTATCTCTGAAATTTCTATCATTTTACAAATACAATTTGTCAATTTTAAGTTGCGTTTGTGTTATACACTTTTTTTGAGCCCTATTTGCACTTGTTGGGCCCAGCTTCAAACCCTGACAAACCTCTGGCCAAGTTGGTCCGAAGCTCCCGGCCGAACGAGAGGTTAACTATAGAGGATATAGCCGTTTTCTTATTATGGCCGGCCCGGTGGCACCTGTGGCGCCGACAGCACCCTGGAGGCCCTCCGGCCCGGTGGCTCCGCGGGGAATGGTGAAATCCAGCGTATGGTTGGGCCCGCCTGTTACGTCTGTGACAGTGGCGTCAGTTCCCGGCTCACCTGTAGTGGTGTTGCGTATGGTTATGGTTTGAGACTCGCCGGTAGCGCCCGTAGCCCCGGTAGCCCCAGTAGCGCCCGTAGCTCCGGCAGTGCCCGTAGCCCCGGTAGCGCCCGTAGCTCCGGCCGGTCCCTGAGGCCCTGTGGCGCCCATTGCTCCGGCAGCGCCTGTAGCTCCGGCAGCGCCCGTAGCCCCTGTAGCGCCTGTAGCTCCGGCAGCGCCCGTAGCCCCGGTAGCGCCCGTTGTTCCGGCAGCACCTGTTGCCCCGGTAGCTCCTGTAACGCCGGTAGCTCCGCGGGGAAGATAGAAATCCAGGATGTGGTCCGGGGAACCGGTAATGTCCACAACCGCAGCCGGCGTACCGGGTTCGTTTGTGGTGGTGTTGCGGATCGTGATGGTTTCAGCGGCACCTGTGGAACCGGTGGAGCCCTGAGAACCGGTTGGTCCGGGTATACCCTGGATTCCCTGCGGTCCTGTGGGTCCGGTGGCGCCTGTGGAGCCGGTGGCACCTGGGATTCCCCGTTGCCCGGTAGCTCCTGTGGGGCCGGTGGGGCCCACATAGCCCTGAGGTCCCATGGCTCCTGTGGGTCCTATGGGACCGGGTACACCAGGGCAGCCTCTGGGGCCCATTGGTCCCATGGGTCCCCTGGGACCCGCCGGTCCTGTGGGGCCTGTCTGCGGGCAGCAGCTGGGAGGCTGGCATGGGTTGCACCAGCATCTGTCTATGGGGCCCCCGCAGTTATTTGGGCGAAAACCTGTCTGGGAAGGCTCATAGTTGGATTGCTGCGGATTTATATTATTTGGATAGTCATAATACATATTGGTCTCTCCTTATGATTTTAATGTCTGCGGACTTGAATCCGCAGGTGTTTATGCCAGCCGGATGACGGTAAGGGAAGCTCCTGTGCCGGCCTGGAGCACGGCGGTACCCAGCAGGCCGAAGAGCTGAAGCGTCAGCGTGTCTCCTGCGGTAAGGGTATTGATGCGTGTTGCTGAAAACTGACCGGTGGCAACTGCCGGAGCGTCGATGGTGCCTGCCATGGGAGCGTTATTCAAAAGAATACGCGAGGACATGAGCAGGGCTGCTGTTGTCTTAATGGTATAGGTGATAAGGTAAGTGCCGGTTACAGGCACTGTAAATGTGGTGTTGGCTGCATTAACCGTAAAACGGTTGAGAATCTGGTCATTTGGAAGCGGGACGGGTGTTCCGCCCACAACCACAGCGATGGGAGCCGCGGCGGTATTTAAGGCGCTCATGTTGTCGGCAGTGACCGCGGGTCCTGTTGCTCCGGTAGCCCCGGTAGCGCCCGTTGCACCCGTAGCGCCGGTAGCCCCGGCAGCGCCCGTTGCTCCGGCAGCCCCCTGAAGCCCCTGTACACCTGTGGCCCCGGTAGCGCCGGTTGCCCCTGTGGCTCCCTGAGGTCCCTGAACGCCTTGGATACCCTGAGGCCCGGCCGGTCCTGTTGGGCCCTGAGCGCCCTGGGGCCCCTGGCTTCCTGTGGCGCCGGTATTGCCGGCTATGCCCTGGGGTCCTGGAATTCCCTGGGGTCCCCGTGGTCCCTGGGGCCCTGTGTTACCGGTAAAACCTCTGGGGCCCATTGGTCCCACAGGCCCGGTCGGGCCGCTGTCAAAAGGAAAATCCCTTTGCCGTTTCCTCATAGGACAATCAGAGAAAGGCATACACATGGAGGAAAAGGGGGCGGATATCCATGGCAGAACAAATTCATTTGGCAGAGCTGGCAGGTGTTGATATAACGTCAGTCAACAAAGAGGACTTGGTTGACGTGTCCGGGCTGGTCTTTGACAACACGGTTCCCAGAGAACAGCGGGCGGAGCAGGTGCTTCGCAGGGTTAAGAATCCGTACTGCTTTCGGGTGGGCGATATGGGCGTAAAACTGGAGTTTCCGGATAACTCCCTGCCTCTTCAGGACTGCTTCACCGTTTTTTTGCTGCGCAAAAAAAGCGGCCTGTGACGGGGATTTGGGCCGTTTGTACCGGCTTCAGGACGGGATTCATGAATTCATGTGGTGCGGACAGCGTTGTCCCCACATCTGAGGAGGCATCTTACCGGTGTAACGAGATAGAGGAAGAAACGAGATAGAGGAAGGAGATTCATATGGCACGCAGGAGCCGCGCTGTCACAGAAACAATCCAACCGAAATTCAGGGTATGGAGAATCGCAATCTATATACGATTGTCGAAAGAGGATGCACGGAGCTTTGACGAAAGCGAAAGCGTATCAAATCAACGGGCTATCATCGAGGAACATATTGCCGGTTTGAACGACGGCGATACATACAGGGTTGTTGATGAGTATGTAGACGATGGAATTTCAGGTACAACCGACGACGAGCGGGCAGATTTTCAACGAATGCTGTCCGATATTAAAAAGGGCCGGATTAACTGTGTGATTGTAAAGGACCTGGCCCGGTCTTTCCGAAATTACAGCGACCAGGGATATTATCTGGATGATTGGTTCCCGCGGTTTAATGTCCGCTTTATCTCCCTTTTCCATCAACCCCTGGACAGCTACAGGGAGCCGCAAAATATGCGGAGTATCGCGGTTCCTATTCAGGGTGTTCTGAACGAAAACCACTGTGCCGAGACCTCCGACAAGGTTCGGGAGGTATTTAATATGAAGCGGCGCAATGGGGAGCACATTGGTTCCTTTGCTCCCTACGGTTATAAGAAGGACCCCGGCAATAAAAATTCCCTGATAGTCGATGAGGAAGCCGCCGCAGTGGTACGGGACATTTTTACAAGGTTTCTGGACGGTATGAGTAAAAATGCCATTGTCCATTATCTCAATGAACACGGGATACTTTCTCCCGTTGCCTATAAGCGGGAACGGTTGGGGCTTAAATACCAGAATCCGGGCATGGACCCGGCAAAACGGCCTCTGTGGTGCGCCGTGACGATCACCACAATTTTGAAAAATCGTATGTACTGCGGGGATATGGTCCAGGGACGTTTCCGCGTAAAGAGCTACAAGATACACGTTCAGGAGGCGGTGCCCGAGGATGAATGGTACATAGTTGAGAATACACATGAGGCCATTATTTCCCGTGATATCTTCAGCAGGGTACAGCGTCTCTTGCTCCGGGACACCCGGACAGCCCCTCAGAAGGAGCAGTGTTACCTGTTCAGCGGTTTTCTCCGGTGTGCCGATTGCGGCAAGGCCATGACCCGCAGCAAGGCGGGAGGGAAGGTTTATTATTATTGCCGCACCTACAAAGACAAATCAAAGAAGGCTTGCACAAAACACGCCGTAAAGCATGACCCATTAGAAGCAGCTGTTCTCTATGCGGTGCGGCAGCAGATTTATTTGGCGGTTGATTACACGGAGACCATTGAGCAGTTAAACCGTGCCCCGCTTGGAAAGAGCCAGTCTGAAAAGCTGGAGGATATGATTGGGCAGAAAGAAGGGGAGCTTGCCAGAATTGCCCGGTATAGGCAGGCAATCTATCAGGACTGGAAGGATGGGGAGATTACCCGTTCCGAATACCATCACATGAAGGGGACTTACGTGGAACAGGCCGAGGCTCTGAACCAAGTCATGAAAAAGCTCCGGGCCGAGAAGGCTGCGCTTGAACACACCATTGATACGGAAAATCCGTTTTTGAAGGCGTTCAGGCAATATGGCAATATTGAAACGCTGACAAGAGATGTTCTGATTGAATTGGTGGACCACATTGAGGTGTACGAGGACGGAAATATCAGCATCGTATTCCGGTTTGCTGACGAGTTTGGCAGAATACAGGCGGCGGTTGGGAGCGCCAATCCCGGTGAGGCGGTTTGGGAAAAAACATCCTGACAGGACAGGATGACAAAATGTGGAATAAAGTTGATTTTATCCTTTTGTTTCTTCTTTTTGAGCCGATATATATGGTATAAATTTATTTCAGGAGGAAGGTAAAAAAGGATGAAACAAGTTTGGAACGGACTAAAGATAAAACGAAAATTGTTAATTGCATTTTTGGCAGTCACGATCCTGTCAAGCTGCAGCGGCCTTATCAACCTGTATTTGATGAAAAAAGCGGATGTACAATACTCGGACGCATTGAGTAACTATGGTTTTGCCCAGGGAGACGTGGGCCTGCTGCTGGAGGCTCTCAAAGGGAACACCGCCAACATCCTCATGATGATGGCCACAGACGACGCGGCCCTTCTTCAGAAAACCCAGGCGGACATCCAGGACAATTCCGCAAAGATTGGACTGTATATGAAGAATGTAGAGTCCACACTGGAAGGGGACGAGGAGAGGGAATACTATAAAATCATCAGTGATAATCTGCCTCTGTTTACGGAACATGCCATGGAAGTCATCAATCTGGCATCCCAGAATAAAAATACAGAAGCCATGGCGGTGTATCAGGACGAGGCGCTTGAACATATTGAAAAGATTCAGGAAGCCACCCAAAAGCTGATGGACAGTAAACGCACGGTTGGAGACCGGCTGTCGGTTAAGCTCACAAGACAAAGCAATCAAACGGTTGTTTTCATGTGCATACTCTCTGCCATCGCCTTCGCGGTATCCATGGGCCTGGCAGTGGTGATAGCGCGCTCCATTTCAAAGCCCATGGAAGAATGTTCAAAGCGTCTGGTGGCATTGTCAAAGGGGGGACCTCCAGACTCCTGTTCCCGTGATTAACAGCAGGGATGAGACCGGTATATTGGCGGATGCCACAAAGGAGCTGGTGGATCGGCTGAATACCGTCATCATGCAGATAAGCGGTCTGTTGGGCAACATAGCAGGTGGAAATCTGGACGTTGAATACACCAGGGAATTTTCCGGTGATTTTGCGGCGCTGCATACCAGCTCCACCAAGATAATTGATTCCTTAAATGAAGCCTTCCATCTGATTGGGGAGTCGGCAACTCAGGTGGATACCGGGGCCGATCAGGTGTCCGCAGGCGCCCAGGCTTTATCCCAGGGCGCGACGGAACAGGCCAGCTCCATCCAGGAACTGGCGGCAGCTATCAGCGAGATTTCGGATCAGGTCAAAAAGAATGCTGATAATGCGCAGGAAGCCCGCAGGGAATCTGAAAAACAGGGAACCAGCCTGAATACAAGCAA
>JAJQEA010000124.1 GCA_021201905.1 Clostridia bacterium | reverse complement strand
CCCCGCTTTTTGGCCTCCAGGATTGCCCGGCAGGCAGACAGTGGGCCGGAATCCGTCTTTGGATTTTTTCCCCAGCAGAAAATAATCTCACTGTGTCCTATATCTTTTACCAGCATGGCCTCCGTCACGCCATAGGTGGTCATGGGCGTAAATACGCAGGATGAGGTATTGCAGATGGAACCCGGCCCCATATCGTTGGGTGAGCCGAACACACGAAACAGGCCCGCGTTTTCCCTCATGCTGTCCTCCAGACCGCTCCCGCCGTAATAGCTGGCAAGGGCCTGGGGACCGTGGTTCCTGATTATGTCTGAAAACCCCCGGGAGGCAAGTGTAAGGGCCTCCTCCCATGTGGCGCGGCGGAATCTTCCTTCCCCCTTTTCCCCGCACCGGATCAGGGGGTGCAGTATCCTCTTTTCGCTGTACACAATCTCCGGCGATTTCTTTCCCCTGGGACAGACCCTTCCCCTGGGGGATCTTGAATCAGCCTCCACCCTTACAAGCCTTCCCTGCTCCAGGGTTGCCACAATATCACATTTATTGTGGCACATCCCGCATACACCTCTTTTTTCCATCCCCATAACACCCCTTTTTTTATACAAGGAACGTTTCCCTTGCTTCCTTTACCGCAAGGCTGATATCTGCTTTGATTACCTTTTCCATATCAAGCCCCATATCCCATGCATATTGGTCAAACTCGTTCTCCGTACAGAAGAAATTCATGGCGTTTCAGCACGATCCCGCCCAGTTGGAAATTTCCTCCAGGCAGAAGGAGAGCGCATATAAGCCCTTTGGCCAATGTTCCACACACTCCCCGCCTTTCATTTCCACCCAGACCTCATTTCCACACACACAGCAGGAGGAATGAATCTGCGTATCCTCATGGAAGGTAAATGTGGCACCTATGGCGTCAATGGCGCACATGGCCCAGAATTCCCTTCCTCCGGCCAGTGTGACGCGGTGGGCGGTGGGCAGCGCGGACACCGGGTAAATAAAGTTGATGTTCCCCTCCTCATCCGCCGAAAAACCGTCCCCGGTGTGAAGTACATTTAAAATATCCTGGAATTCCTCCCGTCCTGAAAGGGTTATTCCCTTTAGCCCATCATACCCGTCCTGTTTCATGTGGAAGGGCCTCTTATTATCAATTATAAAGTTCATGATGGCAATGCGCACCTCATTCTGCTTTTCATTGAACTTTGCCTGAATATTCTGTCCCAAATCCATGCATCCTCTCTTGTGTCTGTTTCCCACTTAATGTTTGTGGTCGCTCTGTGCCGCGGTGGTCTCTGCCGCTTTCTCAGCCGCCTGCTCCGCTGCCTTTTTATCACGGGCTTCCTGCTCCGCCTTCAGCTGGGCCTCATGGCCTTCCGCTGCCTTTGCCGCATCCCGGGTGAGCTGCTCATCCGTGATATGGTCAATTTCCATTGCCTTTTTCAGCCACTCCTCGTACTCCATTCCCAACGGGAAATTCCCATCCAGATCAATGGATTTTGCAAACACCTCAAAACTTCCCAGACTGGCCTTTTCCACCCACTCCGGATTGCAGAACTCTTCCAGTGTATCAAGGCTTGTCCGCTGCTTTGGGTCAATGTTGAACTTATCATACTGGGCGAAACGGTTTTTGATGTTATCCTCGCTGAATTCCCACGTGATGGTGCGTCCTTCCTTCACGCACTTCATGTACATGGTCCTCAGTCCCACAATCTGCGTGGTTCCAAATGCATCCGCAAAAATCATGGACGCGTTGTACGGATGGAGATACATATACTGGATAGCCAGTCCGTGAGCCAAAACAAGTCTCTTGGCCAGTTCCTCATGTTCCTTGGCGAAATCCTGCTGCATTGCGTATACGCAGCACATCCCCCATCCTGTTTCCTTATCAGATGAGATGTCAGCTCCCCATCCTGTACACATAATATGTCCGATACCTTCGGACTCTGCCTGTGAGGCATAGGGGTCTCAGGCGGTGAAGGCCGCCAGCTGTCCTGCCTTCATCGCGATCAGCGCGTCTGAGGCTCCCATGGAAATAGATTCATATTCCCCGTCCGCCGGGTCAGGAGACAGTCCCAGCTCCTCTGCCCAGGTGTGCCACTCCGGACGGTATTTTACGCTCTCCCCTCCGATGGCAAGCTTCTGTCCCTTAAGCTGTTCCGGGTCCGTAACGTCATTGCTCACAACCAGGTACCGGGAACCTCCCAGGTGGTTGGCCGCCGCCATATACAGGGGAGCCCCGCTCCTGGAGGCGTCGATGGCATTGTCAATGCCCAGATATCCTACATCCATCTCCCCTGAGGACATGGCCTCCGCAATCTTGCCTGTCTTTGTAATGTTTACCTTCAGTCCCAACGCATCGTAAATTCCCGCGCCCTGTCCCACAAGGGCCGCCACCATGTGGTCACAGTTGTTATATCCCATTTCCACCACAAAATCCTTATCCTCT
This sequence comes from Clostridia bacterium, assembly GCA_021201905.1. Lineage (GTDB taxonomy): Bacteria > Bacillota > Clostridia > Lachnospirales > Lachnospiraceae > Enterocloster. The sequence goes on along the minus strand of JAJQEA010000124.1, from coordinate 7,879 downwards.
GCCGGAATCTCGCCCAGTATATCCTTATATTTGGCAACCTCCACAGCGGGATCATAATCAGTGGAAACAGTCACACTGGTCTGAGTACTGTCCTTGCAGCCCGCCAGCGCCGTTACCAGCACTCCCATTGCAAGGACACTTGAAATCATCCTTTTCTTTCTCATATGTCCGCTCCTCGTCATCATAGTATATCAGTCAACCTTCCACTTTAAGAGGATTGATTCAATCAATAACATCCCCTTGTCAATCACAAAGCCTATCAGTCCCGCAATGATCATGTACGCCATCATGACATCCGTCCTCATACGGCCTTGCGCCTCTACCATACAGTAACCGAACCCGGCACTCGTCGCGATGAACTCCGCTCATATGATGGACATCCATCCCGCGCTGATGGCCAGTCTCACGCCTGTAATCACTCCCGGTAAGGCGCCCGGCATGATCACATCCCTGATTACGTCCCATGTATTGGCGCCCATACTCCTCACCGCGTGGTAATAATCCCGGCTGATATCCTGTACTCCCGCAATTGTATTCAGGATAAGGGTAAATACCCCGCTGAACGCAATCATAAAAATCGTGGGACCGTCCCCCAGGCCAAACCACACAATGGAAAGGGGAACCCAGGCCATAATGGGCACCTGGCACAGGGAATTGATGAATGGCGCGATGGCTTTCATGAGTTTGGGGGAATACCCCATAAACAGTCCTATGGGAAATCCTATCAGACAGGCGTACATGACGCCTGTCAGCACGCGTCTCATGGTTATTCCTATATTGCGCAGGACATACAAATCCCGAAGGCTGTCAAACACACTGTAAACCACACTCTCTAATGTAGGGAAAATGAAAAAGTTATTTGCCATATGGGCGCCAAAAAACCATATGACGGCTATGACGGCCACAGCCGCAGGCGTATAGTAATTAAAGCCTTCTCCTGACAGTTTTTTCCAGTTTCGTCTGTCCTGTCTTTTGACTCCCACAATCATTCGGTTGACCTGTTTTTCCTGACTGTTAAACTTATGTTTTTCCTCCATTTTTTCACCTCCTCACTGGTAATTCTTTCATAACGATATGAGTTTACCATGGCTTTTCAGAGATGTATAATAGTTAATCTCTATTTGCTTTTCCTTATCCATAGAATAAATAAATCCCCCTTCCCGCGCTGTTCCAGGCCGTATTTTTATGGGCATTTTCTCCGGCAGACAATGAATTTATCTATGCCTTTCGGGCCATCCATACTATATTTCTATACGTGTTTATTTCAACCATTGATTATGTTATAATTCCTGCGAATGGAAAAAAAATACAAGTCAAAAAAAGGGGGGGGGGAAGCTGATATGAACAAACCATGTATTGAATACATCTGCGCATGTGCATGATGCGAGGTTTACACAGGGTTCGTTGAATCCTTAAAGAAAGAATACGAAGGAAGGCTGGAAGTCGTCATATACAAGGCCGGCAAAGATTTCGGTTATATCCAAAAGTACGGCGCGGTAACAAAAAGCATGCTGGTCATAAATGAATCCAGGGCCATTAAAAAATTAAGCCGTGAATCCATAACCGCGACATTTGAGGAGGCAATACAATCTTGTTAAAGGAATTCGCTGCATTTATCTTCCACGTCTGTTACTCCGCCCTTAATATGCTGAACAGCGCCTCGGTCTGGATGGTCATAAGCTTTGCCATAGCGGGAGCTTTACATGAGTTCCTCAGTCCTGAAAAGATGAAAAAGAGCTCCATCTGTTCCTCCAGGATTTCCGGCGTATTCTGGGTCACCGTGTTCGGTATGCTGATTCCCATATGCAGCTGCGGGACCATTCCCCTGGGAATCAGCCTGTACTATTCCGGGGCCTATCTGGGTCCCACTCTGGCGTTTATGACGTCCTCCCCCATGATTAACCCCATCGCGGTGATTCTCTGCTGGGGGCTTTTAGGAAAAGAAATTACCATAATATATGTAATTACCGGATTTGTGGCACCTATGCTCATCGGAATGGCCGCGAACCGGTTCGGAGGCAGAGAGCTTTATCTGCCCGGAACCGGGGAGCAGACCGGCCAGCCTGCCATCCTTCTGGAGGAGGAACCGGTCTCCTTTAAGGACAAGCTGCTGTCCGGACTCAAGTGGTCCTTTACCGAGCTGTCTGTCACCGTGTGTAAGTATGCGGTAAGCGGAATGCTGATTGCCGGCCTGATATTTAATATATTCCCCCAGTCAGCCGTACAGACGTATCTGGGGAATCCGGGCATCATCTCCCTGTTTGGAATCACGGTGGTGGCCGCCCTCATGTATGTGTGCGCAGTGGGACATATCCCCTTTATAGCGGCCCTTGTGGCCAGCGGAGCCGCGCCGGGAGTGGCGATTACATTTTTAATGGCCGGCGCCTCCACCAATATTCCGGAGCTTCTGACCATCAACCGGACCATAGGAAAACGCGCCATGCTTATGTATTTTGTCATGGTGACCGTGATTTCCAATATAGTGGGCTATATCACAAACCGGCTTCTCATGCCTGGCTTTAAGCCGGTGCTGGATTATGATGCCTCGCAAAAAAACAATCCGCGCTGCCAACAAGCTGATTTTCACCGCGCCCCTGTGGCTGAAGTACCTCTGCAGCCTTGTGCTGGTGGCCTACGCGTGTGTGGCATTGGCGCGCATCATAAAAAAACAGATTGGCAGCCGGACTGCTGAGCTTATTTAGGAGATAAAGGATGACTAAGAAACCAGCCAAGCTGAGCCCTTATAAACGGATTGCCCTGTATGTGTTCCTTCTTTTGGCCGCCTGCCTCCTCGCCTTTTCTGCCAGCCTGTATCTTCAAAAGCAGACGGAAGCAGAAAATACCGGCAGGCGCAGGCTGGCATTTGCCCCTTCTGTGGAAAAGGACAACGAGGCTTTGCTTGTCTTTCAAAAGGAATTTCCCGACAGAGAAATTTATCTGGCCTGCCAGGAAGATGTGACGGACGACGGGATACCCGATCTGTTAGTCATATATAAAGAGGGCTCCCTGGTCCGCTTTGTGACCGCCATCGGCCAGGATGGAGGCGGTTATGTTTACACGGATCCCATTCCCGCCCCCATTGAAAACCAGGGGATACAATTTAAGAACATAGACCACGAAGGAGAAATGGAGTTTATCATCTCCGAAGAAAAAAAGGACAGGCCGGATATGCCATCTACCGCATCATCGACGGACAGCCAAAGGATTTATTCGGCGACGGCATGAACGACTGCTGCTGAAAGGAGCATTCCCATGAATTCAACCAAAAAAGCACTGCTGTGTGCGGCGGCCGTCTTCACAGCCTGCTTCATTGTACTATCCCTTTTTCCAAAGGATGACTCAGGGACAGACCGGGCCCTGCTGCGCATTGGGGCCGGGGACGACATATCCGGTTATCTGATAGATGAGACCCTAAGCCGCTGCGGTGGCAGCACGATCCGGGGAGAAAAGGCAGTGGAAGCCTTTGAATTCAACGACTGCTGAAACAATACCGCACAATGGGCTTTACGCTCAGAGGAAATTGACGTTGCATTTTATTGCAGTCACATGGCGTCCCATCTGATTGAGGACAAGCGTTTCATGATATACGCTCCTGTCATCATGAACTCAGATGTGCTGATATACAGCGGCGCGGATATGGAGCAGATATGCCATATAGGCATCAGCCAGGGCCGCAGGCACCTGTCAAAGATGGTGCAGGAAGCCTATCCCCAGGTAACTGAAATCTCGGAAATCAGTCCAAGGGTTCTGGGCTATTCTCTTGAAACAGGACAGATTGACGCCGCGGTTATGGATATCACCAAAGCCGTCCTGGTGCCGGACACGGCCATTGCCCCCATCTCAGAGGAGGATTATATCTCCTATGTACTGGTTGTGCGAAAGGACGTGGCGGACACGAAGCCCTTCATGAAATTTGTGGACGCCTACAACGAAACAGTCCGTGAATTAGGCCGGACCGGGAAATTTTCTAAGGATATAAATGGGGGCGGGATTCTGCCGGACTCTGTCCGTATAAAATTCCTGGAGATTTAATTTAAGAAAGAAGAGGAAGATAATTATGTCTATTACCGTACAGGAACTAAACAAGAGTTTTGAGAACAAACGCGGCGCCAGGGAGCGGACCGTTGTTTTGTCAGACATCAGTTTTGAAGTAAGGGACGGGGAATTCGTCTCCCTGTTAGATCCCTCGGGCTGCGGCAAGACAACCACCCTCACCATCATAGCCGGCTTTCAGCCCCGGGACGGCGGAAAAATCCTTGTAAATAACCGGGAAGTGACAAAGCCCGGACCGGACAGGGCCTTTGTATTCCAAAACTATGCCCTTCTTCCATGGCTGAAGGTGGGCGAGAACATTCTCTATCCCATGAAAAAAAGAAAGATTCCAAAAGCGCAGCGGGAGCAGCGCCTGAAGGAGCTTCTTGAGATGGCGCAGCTTCAGGATTATGCCAACTACTATATCCATGAGATATCCGGCGGAATGAAGCAGCGCGTGGCCCTGCTGCGCGCCCTTGCCTGCGATCCTGAGGTCCTGCTCTTGGACGAGCCCCTGGGCGCAGTGGATTTCCAGATGCGGCAGCTGCTGCAAAAACAGCTGGAGCAGATGCTCCAGGCAAAAAAAACAACGGCGCTGATGGTCACCCACGATGTGGATGAGGCAGTCTATCTCAGCGACCGTGTCATTGTCATGTCCAGGGAAAAGGGAAAGATACTGGCCGATATCGCCATAGACATCCCCCGCCCGCACGACAGGACCAGCGAGGTCTATCACCATTACATGGACGAACTCACCCAGGTGCTCAGTTCTGCCTTAAACGGCGATGTGAAAAATTCTGAGGATGAAGATCTGCTGGACTTCATCCAAAAAAAACGAGAAAAAGAAAAACGGTCATCTTGCCACCGCGTAGGCCCGGGATTGTCACACAGAACAGAACTTATCTCATAGGCCGGGATTGTCAGCTTGTATACGATTCCAGATAATGGTATACATCCATCATGGACGGAAACCATATGCCCTCCATCAGCTTCTCCCTCTCCTTTTCCGGAAAATCCGTGACAGGAATATGGGTGTAGAGGCAGATGGTGCTGCGGTCGCTGCAAAATACCAGGAGAAAGCCGGACTCCGACACAAGATAGTATTCTTCTGCCGGAGAAACGCTTTCTAATATTGGCTTTACCTGCTCCTGGTTCATGGCGGCCCTGTCATCCACATCGTTGACTGTCTCCGTCTCAATAACCGTATTGGGAACTGCCTGTTCCTGCCTGACGCTATACCGGGTAATTCCATAGGCAACAATCAGACACACAATGGATGTGACTGCAAACAGAACAAAGCAGTATAATAACTTCTTCATGCACTAACCTCCTCGCTGGCCCCGGCCATATCATACCATGCCGGCCGGCATGGTGCCGGACGCCGCTTTAAGGTTAGTATCTGCTTTCTTATTCCGTTTTAATCATACATTCTCAAATATTCTCAAATTTTTCCTGATATATCACAGCAAACAGATACCTTTATCCGTCTCTTATCCCAGGAGCCGGAAACGGTTCAAAAGGCGGACCAGTCTCCTTCCTCCCGGCATGCCCTTAAGCTCCTCCTCCTCCACTGCCCTGAACCGTACAAGGAGCACGGCATAGACCAGGATGGCCACTGCCACGAAAGGGAACACCACAATGGCCATTCCCATCCTGCCTCTCATCAGCCGGTCAGGAAGCAGGGCGTAAATGCCTCTATATACCCCATAGGCGGCCGCTCCCATGAACCCGGCGCATATTGTGGGCAGGATGATCGTTCTCTTATATTCCTGCCTGTATCTGGCGAACCTGGCAATGGCATGTCCGTTTAGCAGGCACATCACAAGGGCAAATATGATATTGGCAAACACCACGCTGTAAATTCCCATCTTAAATACCATAAGGAACACTTCCAGCACCGCCACATGGATGACCAGGGCAATGACCGCGTGGCGTATGGGCACATCCATGTGGTTCAGGCCCTGGAGGATGGCGTTTGTAACCGTTGACAGGGAATAGAACACCACGGCCAGGGAGCCCACCATGGAGAGCCGTATCAGCATGGTATTGTCCTCGCTGATGAACAGCAGGTTGCAGACCGGCCTGGCTAACACCGTGATTCCCACCGCGGCCGGAATGGCAATCAGCAGGGAAAAACGGATGGAGGTGGCAATCCGCTCCAGCTTCTCCTTCCTGTTCCTGTTGGCAACCGCCCTTGTAAGGGATGGTATCAGTGAGGAGGAAAGGGCATTGGAGACAGCCACCGGTATGTTAAAGAGCAGCTGATACTGTCCCAGCACGCCCCAGTAGGTGGCGATGGAGTCCTCCAGATAGCCCAGCTTGTCCATGCCCTGGCCGAACAGGTAATTGTCCACCACATTGGAGCAGTTGTAGATGCCGCTGCTGATGACAATGGGCAGCACGGTGATGGTGAGCACATAAAAGATCCTGCGGTAGCTCTCCGTCCTCCCGGACACATCCTCCCGGACCATCTGCCTTCTCTCCCGCCCTTTGGACGCGGTAAGGCATATGAAAAACAAAAAGGCCGTGAGGGCGCCAGCCCCGGTGCCTATGGTGCCTCCCGCAGCGCCCAGCGCATAGGAATAATCCTTTGCCCCCCGGGCAGCGTTAATGGACGTGCCCACGCCGAAGAGAATTCTGGCTGCGACCACGCTGACCACCGCGTTGACAATCTGTTCTAAAATCTGGGACACCGCCGTGGGCACCATGGTGCCCGTTCCCTGGAAATATCCCCTGAGCACACCCAGATACGCCATGATCCAGATGGTGGGCGCCAGGGTCTTTAAGGTGTACCGGCTGAAGGGCGTCTTGATGAGTTCCGCAAACAAATCCGCGCCAAACCACAGAACCACTGCCGCTATGCCTCCCACCAGCGTAGCATAAATAAGAGCCGCTTTTAAAATGCGGCTGCAATTTCTGTGCTCCCCCCTTGCCAGCCGGGCAGATATCATCTTGGACACTGCCACCGGCATGCTGTAGGAGGATAATATAAGGAGGATATTATACACATTGAAGGCCGACGTATAATATCCGTTTCCCTGTTTTCCGATAATGTCGTTGAGGGGCATGCGGTAGAGCATACCGATGATGCGCACCACGATACCGGCCATGGCCAGGATGCTTCCCTGTATGACAAAATTAGCTGCTTTCTGTTTCCTGGTTCTTTTCCTGCTTGTCCTTGGATTCATGTCTATTACTGTGTATCCTCATTTCCGATAATTTCCGACTTGGCAAAGTCCCTGGTGGGGATGATGCAGACCCAGGTCTTTCCCTGATTCAGCACAACTTCATCGTGGTTGGCATCATAGTAACGGGTGGGACCGAATTCGCCGTCCTTCTCCCAGTTAATAGGAATCGCTTTGCCGTCTGTCATAAAATACCCGCATTCCGTAGTATGTACATTGATATTCAGATAATCCGTGGTGGCGTAGTGGCCGGTCTGGCAGTACTGGAAAATCACGTTTTTCACCGCAATGGGACCTTCATCCCCCTGATGGATTCCGCCGTACTGGTACCTGTGGTATAGCCCGTCCGAGGGGTCGTACACAAAGTATGCCTGGTTCATGATGTAGCCGGTCTTAACCGTGCCCGCGTCCATGACTCCGGGACGCTCCGTCAGGGATGCCTCCCTGCCGTCCCTGGCAAAGAGATAATGGCCCTTGTAGGATGGCGCGTAGGACTTCGTGTACCCCAGCTTCTCAATGGAGGCAGTGATCCTGTCCCCGCTGGTATAGGCGTTATGGGGGGGGGGGTTTTATGTGGGTTTTGGGGGTAAAGGGCCCGTTGCCCGTTGGGAGGCGGGCCGTTGTTTTTTTCACAGTTTTTATGTTTGGGTGGGGCAAAGGGG
>JAJQEA010000293.1 GCA_021201905.1 Clostridia bacterium | reverse complement strand
ACTACGAGGAATCCCAATGTCATGGATAAAAGAAAGAGAGCTGCGGTTTTGATATCCGGCGGCACTTCCAGGCAGTATGGCTTAGGGAGAAGCAGGGCAATAACGAGAATGGGCATGCATCTTAATACTACTTTGGAGGCCCTGTTGGCAAGGCTCTTGACAAACCACATAGAATAGATGTCCACCGGGCGGCAGAGTTCATACGCAACCGTTCCGTTGGAGATGGCCAGGAAAATCTCCTCCTCCATCAGCCAGGTCATGAATAGGGCCAGGAAAGCCTGCTGCAGCCAATAATAGGATGCAAGCTGGGAAAATCCCATGGGAAAGGCTTCCAGTTCAGAACGGTAGAAGGCGGAAAAGAGCAGTATTTCCATGGCACCCCACATAAATTGTGTCAGAATGCCTGCATAGGCAGCTGTTCGGTACTGGAGTCCCTGGATGAAACGTATTTTGAAAAAGGAAACATATTTTTTCATATTGAAAACTCCTGATAAAGGGAAACCACCATTTCATCCATGGTGGTGCCTGTGATTGACAGGTCGTTGATTTCCAGCCGGGAATTGAGGATGGAGATAACATGGGACACGCTGATGGAGGACGTGTCTGCCAGGACCTCCAGCCGGCCGGGAATATCCTTGACAACGGATATACCGCTTTCCTGTATATTCAGTAAATCAGAGGCGCTGCCACCCCGGGGGAACGGTGTATAATCAATGGAAATATGTTTGGCAGAGGAATAATGTTTTTTCAGCATCTGAAGGTCGCCGTTCAATAGAAGGCGGCCTTTTCCTATGAGAAGAATCCTGTTTGTCAATGCCTCTATATCCTGGGTATCATGGGTGGTCAGGATGATGGTGGTGCCATGGTCTCTGTTGATTTCACGGATAATATTGTGGACAGCAATTTTTGAGACCGCATCCAGTCCAATGGTGGGCTCGTCCAGAAAGAGGATTCGCGGCGAGTGAAGGAGGGAGACGGCAAGCTCGCACCGCATCCGTTGTCCCAGCGAAAGCTGCCGGACCGGTGTTCTGATTATGGTTCCAATGTCCAGGAGCTGAATCAGATAACTCAGGTTTCTGTGATAAGACTGGTCTGAAAGGCGGTAGATGTCCTTTAAAAGTTCAAAGGAATCTTCCACCGGCACATCCCACCACAGCTGGGATCGCTGGCCGAATACAACTCCGATGTCCTTGACGTATTCCCTTCTCTGTTTCCATGAAATCATGCCATTGATTCGGCATTGGCCGCTGTCCGGAACCAGGATGCCGGACATAATTTTAATGGTACTGCTTTTTCCGGCGCCGTTAGGACCTATATAGCCCACGATTTCACCCTCGCGGATATGAAAGGAGATATCCTCCAGCGCATGGATGGTTTCATATTCCCTGTGGAACAGGGAAGAAAAGGCGGCCGACAGACCGGAATTTCTTCGGGCCACCTGGTATGTCTTGCAGATATGTTCCACCGTAATCATGTTTTTATCCTCCGCAGAAAGCCTGTACGGCATTTTAGCATTAAATTTTTATTTTATAGTCTGAATAAGGGATTGTCAACAGCATTATCCTGAACTGACGGAAATCTGTCCGGGACATAGAGTGGCCTGCCATAGGGTAAGTTAAGATATAGGGGGAATAGGAAAAGTATATAGAATGAAAAAATATATAGAAATATCCTATTTTAATATATATGAAAAAGATGCTATGATGTAAATTACGCCTGAAGGCCGGAGCATTCAAATTCAGGAATGAACTACAGTAAAGGTATGGATATATAATATGCAGAAGATATTGTTTGTCAGTCATTGTATTTTAAATACAGCCGCCAAGGTGGCCCGGTACGGAGAATCCGGGAAACAGGAAGAGAAATCCAGACAGGAGTTTATGATGAAGGCAGTGGAACAGGGAATCCAACTGGTTCAGCTGCCCTGTCCGGAATTTACCCTGTATGGTCCAAAACGGTGGGGCCGTACAAGGGAACAGTTTGACAATCCGTTTTTTAGGGAGCATTGCAGGAAAATATTGAGCCCTGTCCTTACTCAGATGAAGGCGTATATGGGGCCGGAAAGCCGGGAGCGCTTCTCTGTGCTGGGGGTTGTGGGGATTGACGGCAGCCCGAGCTGCGGGGTGTCGCGTACCTGCTGCGGAAACTGGGGAGGGGAGTTCTCCAGAAGAACGGATTTACAGGAGGTATTGTCCACATGCCATGGTGCGCCGGGAGTAGGGGTTATGATGGAGGTACTTAAGACCATGATGGAGGAAGATGGAATCCGGCTGCCAGTGGAGGGGCTCAGACCGGGAGACCTGCAGGCAGTCATGTCATTGATTGCAGATGTAGAAGACCGGGGAGGAAATAATTGGTGATTATTTTAAAGAATATAACCAAGAAATTTAGGGGCACAACGGCTGTTAAGGGGCTGTCCGTTGAGATCAGGGAGGGAGAACTGGTGTGTCTTTTGGGGCCGTCCGGCTGCGGGAAAAGCACCACACTTTCAATGATAGCTGGTTTGGAACTGCCTACGGAAGGCGACATTTTTTTTGACGGCAAGAGAGTGAACCAGGTGGAGGCAGAGGACAGGGATATTGGTATGGTATTTCAGAACTATGCCCTGTATCCCCATATGACAGTAAGACAGAATATAGAGTTCCCTCTTCGTATGCGCCATATGGCGAAGGCTCAGCGGGAAGAAAAGATAAGGGAAGTGGCCAGGATGATGCAGATTGAGGAACTTTTGAACCGGAGACCCGGCCAGTTGTCGGGAGGACAGCAGCAGAGGGTGGCGATTGGGAGAGCCCTGGTCAAGCAGCCGAAGATTCTTTTGCTGGATGAGCCATTTTCCAATCTGGACGCAAGGCTCAGAATCGAACTGAGGGATGAGATACGTTCCCTGCAGAAACAACTGGGAATCACCACAATATTTGTGACCCATGACCAGGAAGAGGCCATGAGTATATCGGACAGGATTCTTCTGATGAAGGAGGGGGTAATGCAGCAGTATTCCTCGCCCAAGGATATGTATACCCATCCTGCCAACCGGTTCACAGCTGGTTTCCTCGGAAATCCTCCCATTAATTTCCTTCCATGCCGGATAGCTGAAGAAAAACTAATGGTACGGGACTGCGGTCAGGGCTGCATGGAACTTCCAGGTGAGAAATGTGTGCGTGGGCAGGCCGGTCTGACGGAGGAGCAGACAGTTATGGAGGCAGGCATCAGGCCGGAGGATATTTATGTGGCAGACGGCCCGGAGCACAGTGATTTTGAAGGGAAAGTGATTGCCGTCCAGACTCTTGGAAAGGAAATTTACCTGAAAGTGGAAACCTGCGGCAACAGGCTGACAGCGTGTGTAAGCTGGGACCATAATTACGGGATAGGTGATGTCATATATCTGGCAGTGAAGAAAATATACCTTTTTCCGGAGAAAGGTGAAACTGAGTGCGATGGGAAAGCTGGGGAATAAACGGGATACAGACCGGAAAATGGAACGGAAGTCCGGAAGATGGGGCGAAATGGGAGCCTGGCTTTATCTGGCGCCGGCATTGGCCATACTGATTACTTTTCAGGTATATCCCGTATATAAGTCTTTTATGATGGGGTTTTATACCAGGTTTGATTATCTGACAGACACGGTATACGAATGGGGATTGGGAAATTTCAGCTACATCCTGGGTGATGAGAATTTTTGGATTGCGATGAAGAATACGTGTGTGCTGGTATTTTTTGCAGCGCCTCTGTCTATTGGATCCGGTCTTTTGTTCGCCCTGTTGTTAAACACCAATATACGCTTTAAGCCATTTTTTCAGAGTGTGTACTTTTTGCCCTTTGTCACATCCATGGTGGCGGTATCCATTGTATGGAGCTGGATGCTTAACAAGGATTATGGTCTTGTAAACGGGGTTATTCGCTTTTTTGGCGGTAAGAAAATATCCTGGATGACGGACCGGCGCATGACCATGCCCATATTGGTTGCATTGTGTATTTGGAAGGGGCTGGGGTACAGGATTATCATCTTTCTGGCCGCCCTGCAGGGAATTGACAAAAGATACTACAGCGCGGCCCGGGTGGACGGGGCCAGGACCATGAACCAGTTCGTACATGTAACCCTTCCCATGCTGAAGCCAACGCTTATTTTCCTTTCCATAACCACGGTCATCGGATGTTTTAAGACATTTGACGAAGTCTATGTCATGTATAACCATAAGCCGGGACCGTCCAGAAGCGGTCTTACCATAGTCTATTACATATTCAATAAATTTTATGAGCATTGGGAATTCTCCATAGCGGCGGCAGCTGCCTTCTTTTTTGTTTCTGCTGATTTTTTCAGTCACACTGCTGCAGTTTTTGCTGTCCAAAAGGAGGAAATCATGGGAATAAAGAAACGTGCTGCAAGGGCTGCGGTGTATATTACCCTGCTGGCAGGGGCGGCCTTTGTGCTCCTGCCCTTTGTGTGGATGCTCCTTACCTCGCTGAAACCGTCCAGAGAGGTTTTGATGATGCCGCCAAAATGGTTCCCGTCTGTTATTATGTGGGAAAATTATACAGATGCGTACCATGCAGCTCCCTTTGCAGTCTATTTTTTTAACAGTGTCATGGTCTCCCTGGCAATCACGGCAGGAGAACTGATTACCACCATACTGGCAGCATATGCATTTTCTCAGATGGATTTCAGGGGAAGGGATGCCATGTTTATGCTTCTGGTGGCTACCATGATGGTGCCTGGGGAGATACTGATTATACCTAATTACGTGACGCTGGCTGACCTGGGATGGATTAATACCTACAAAGCCCTTATTCTTCCATGGTGCGCCAGTGTGTTTTCTATTTTTTTGCTGAAGCAGCAGTTTTCATCCATACCGGTTGCCTATTACAAGGCAGCCCGCATAGACGGATGCCGCAGGTTCCGGTATCTGGTTACTGTTATGGTTCCCATGAGCAAGCCTTCCATTGTGGCAATTGCGCTGCTCAAGCTTATTAACAGCTGGAATTCCTATATGTGGCCTTTGATTGTGACCAATACCAATGAAATGAGAACCCTTCCCGTGGCGCTGGCTGCATTTTCCACAGAGGCCGGCGTACAGTACAATACGCTGATGGCGTTTTCACTTATGATCATTTCTCCCATATTGCTGGTGTATTTATTTGCCCGGAAATATATTATCCGAGGCGTAAGCAGCACTGGCTTAAAAGGGTGATGGTGGTCACTGATACCAGGTAAAAACCGAATGGTTTTTCATAAAACAATATGTATATTGGAGGAAAAGAACATGAGAAAAATGATGTTGGGGGTTATGGCAGCGGCCATGGTGTGCTCGGTGGCAGCCTGCGGCAGTAAGCGGGAAATAGCAGCCCCTGCCAAGGCACCGGCGACGCAGGCAAAGGAGCAGACACAGGAAAATGAAGCAACCGGGCAGGAGTCTGCAGAGGCAGAAGGAAAAGTCGCCGGGGACAGCCAGGTGGAAATTACATGGTGGCATGCAATGAGCGGCGTCAATGAAGAGGCTATCCAGAAAATAGCAGACGATTTCATGGCAGGACGTCCCGATGTAAAGGTAACCCTTGTCAACCAGGGAGGATATCTGGATTTGTTTGATAAACTAATGGCCTCCGCCAAGGCGGACCAGCTGCCGACCATGGCCCAGGTGTACTCCAACCGGCTCTCCTGGTATATATCCAAGGATTTGGTGGAAGACCTGACTCCCTATATGGAGGCAGAAGGGACCGGATTTACCCAGGCGGATTATGATGATATACCGAAAATGTTCTTTGATGACGGTATCTGGGATGGAAAACAGTATGCCATGCCATTTAATAAGAGCATGATGGTACTTTACTATAATGAGGGAATGCTTCAGGAAGCTGGCGTGGAGGTTCCCGCAACATGGGAAGAGTGGGAAGCAGCCAATGAAAAGCTGACAAAGGATACAGATGGGGACGGGGAACCGGATATTTACGGTACCGTGTTCGCAAACAACTTATCTACAGATATTGCGCCCTGGCTGAAACAATGCGGGGGCAGGACCATGAACGAGGAGACCGACGAACTTTATTTTGATACGCCTGAGACAGAGGAAGCCATCCGGTTCTTAAACGGCATGTTCCAGGCACAGACCGTAAGGTTTGCAGGTGAGGATAAGAATGCCAATGTGCCTGTACAGCAGGGGCACGCGGCCATGTGTGTGGCATCTACCTCAGCCCTTCCTTATATTGAAAGCGATACAATGGAGGGAATCACAATCAACGCGGCAGCCCTTCCGGCTCATAAGACAGACGACCAGCTTTACTATGGAACCAATGTCACCGTGTTCAACACAGGCAGCAAAGAGCAGAAGCAGGCGGCATGGGATTTCATTAAATTTCTGACCAACACAGAGAATACAGCTTATTTTGCGGCCCAGACAGGCTACATACCTGTACGCAAATCAGCCCAGCAGGACTCTGTATTTGCAGCTGTGCTGGCGGAAAAACCAATCAAACAGCTTTGCTTTGACAACATGGATAACGGATTCCAGGGAACCAGGAACATCGGAGGAATCAATGCGTTGGATGCCCTGGGCGAACAGCTGGACATGGTATTTGGCGGGGAAAAGGATTTGGACAGCGCCCTGAAGGATGCTCAGGCAAACGGTGAGAAAGCCATGGAGGAAGCCAGAAACAATTAATAATCAGGTTCTCTGCCAGTGGACGGAATATGAGATTTACGAAGCAGCGCCGGTTTTCTATTCTGGATACCAGGCGCTGCTCTTTTATTGCTTTTGCGGGCATGGGGCAGCGGGCTCAGGCAATATCACCGATGACAGCAGCCCTTGCAGCCGAAGAACGTACATGGTATAATCAGACTATTGCAAAGCGCCGTACGCCAAGGGCAGGCAGCTGCGGGGGATTGGTTTTGGCAGGGGTATGGAGTGGACGCGGGTGAGCCAAAGCATTCCCAGAGAAGGAGAAGAAAAATGAAAACATTAAAAGGCGCCGAGGTTTCGGCAAAAATCAAAGAACAGGTAACACAGATGATGGAAGGCCTGGAAGGGCCGGCTCCGAAGCTGGCCATTGTGCGGGTGGGAGAAAAACCAGACGACATGTCCTACGAACGGGGGGCCGTGAAGAAGATGGAGAATTTCGGCCTGCGGGTCCAGACCTATGTGTTCCCGGAGCAGATAAGCGACAGCGATTTCAAGGCTGAATTCAGTGCAATTAACCGTGACCCGGATGTGTCGGGGATCCTCCTGCTCCGTCCGCTGCCAAAGCAGATTGCGGAGACGGACATAGAGAAGATGATTGACCCGGAAAAGGACCTGGACGGGATTTCCCCGGACAATATTGCCAAGGTGTTTGCAGGGGACAAAACCGGTTTTGCGCCCTGCACCGCCGAGGCGGTCATAGAGGTACTCAAGGCCAATGAGATAGATATGACGGGAAAAAACGTGACCATAGTGGGCCGCAGCATGGTGGTGGGACGTCCGCTGTCCATGCTGATGCTGAAGGAAAATGCAACGGTTACCATCTGCCACACCAGGACAAGGGACCTAGAGGGAGAGTGCCGGAGGGCTGAAATCCTGGTGGGGGCCGCAGGGAAGGCCAAAATGCTGGATGGCCGCCACGTAGGGCAGGATGCCATTGTCATTGATGTGGGCATTAATGTGGATGAAAATGGAAAATTATGCGGAGATATGGATTTCCAGTCCATAGAGCCCCTGGCATCCATGGCAACGCCTGTGCCGGGAGGCATTGGGGCAGTGACCACGGCCGTGCTGGCCAAGCATTTGGTGCTTGCAGGCCAAAGGCAGAGAAGGAATTAGATGGAATCTTTGCTGATTCTTTGCTGATTCCTGTATTTTCCTCTTGCTAAACCAGAAAAATGCATTATAATATAAAATGTTGAATATATTTATAGTTATGCAATTTGATGCATAAAAGAAAAGAGGAGAATATTATTATGAAGAAGAAGGTTTTAGCGATCACCATGGCAGCACTGATGGCAGCTTCCCTGACTGCCTGCGGAGGCAGTGCAAAAGAGACAACGGCAGCCGATACAGCAGCAGCCACAACAGCAGAGGAGAAGGCAGAGGATACCACAGCGGCCGAGAGCAAGGATGAGACCGGCGCAGAGGCGGCTGAGACTGAGGCAGCCAAGGAAGCAGCAGGCGGCAAGCTTGTTATGGCGACCAATGCAGAGTTCCCTCCTTATGAGTATCATGACGGTGATGCCATCGTAGGCATTGACGCGGAAATCGCAAAGGCCATTGCCGACGAGCTGGGCATGGAGCTGGAGATTGAGGACATTGCGTTTGATTCTATTATTCCTGAAATTGTATCCGGTAAGGCTGATATGGGCCTGGCCGGCATGACTGTTACAGAGGACCGTATGCAGTCCGTAGATTTTTCCGATACCTATGCCAAGGCATCCCAGAAAATCATCGTTACAGAGGACAGCGAGATTGTCTCTCCTGATGACTTAAAGGGTGCAATCGTAGGCGTACAGCTGGGAACCACAGGCGATATCTATGTATCTGACCTGGAAGCTGACGGAACCACGGTAGAGCGTTACAACAAGGGCTTTGAGGCTGTTCAGGCACTGAGCCAGGGCAAGATTGACGCGGTTGTAATCGACGGAGAGCCCGCCAAGACCTTTGTTGCTGAGACAGAAGGACTGAAGATTCTGGATGAGTCCTTTACCGACGAAGAGTATGCCATTGCTGTAAAGAAGGGCAACACAGAGCTGCTGAAGAAAATCAACGGCGCCCTTAAGACCCTGAAGGACAATGGCACACTGGACGAAATCGTAGCAAAGTATATCAAGGCTGAGTAATCGTACAGGGTATGGAATAGCCGACTTAAGACAGACATGACGGTACCGGCGTATACAGGAAGACAGCCGGTATAAAACTGCCGCAGGCTGCAGAAAGGGAGGTGCAATGCCGCACCGCATCCCCGTTCCTGCAGGGCGGCAGTTTTTGACTGTATGACAAAGGGAAACAGGGCGTCTGCCCTGCCCTGTGAATCATAAAGAAAGAGCAGAGGATGATGAGCATGTGGAAGACATTTACAGATGCGTTTTACCTGAACTTTGTGGCGGACAACCGGTGAAAATATCTGACTGAGGGCCTCAAGACAACGTTGATTATTACCTTTTTTGCCTGCCTTATGGGCATTGTACTGGGATTTCTGGTGGGAATGATACGTTCCACCTATGAAAAGACCCATAAGCTTAAGGTGCTCAATGCTATCTGTAAAGTGTACCTGACCGTAATCCGCGGCACGCCTGTGGTGGTGCAGCTGTTGATCATCTACTTCGTTGTATTCGGAAGCGTCAGGGTAGACAAGGTCATAGTGGCCATTCTGGCCTTTGGCGTCAACTCAGGAGCCTATGTGGCGGAGATATTCAGAAGCGGTATCATGTCCATTGATCCGGGACAGATGGAGGCAGGCCGCAGCCTGGGCTTTAACTACGCCCAGACCATGTGGTACATCATCATGCCCCAGGCATTCAAGACAGTGCTTCCCACCCTGTGCAACGAGTTCATTTCCCTGTTAAAGGAGACATCGGTATCCGGCTACATTGCCATCCAGGATCTGACCAAGGGCGGAGACATCATCCGAAGCAGGACGTACAGTGCCTTTATGCCCCTGATTGCGGTAGCCATTATTTATCTTATTATTGTAATGATATTTACAAAGCTGATACAGATACTGGAAAGGAGGCTGAGACAGAATGAGCGGTAATACAGGATTATTTAACGGACAGTCCTTAATCCGGGTGCAGGACCTGGGAAAGAGCTTTGGCTCCATTGATGTCTTAAAGGGAATCACGGTGGATATCCACAAGGGGGATGTGGTCTTTGTGGTAGGGCCTTCCGGTTCCGGCAAAAGCACCTTCCTCCGATGTCTGAACCTGCTGGAGGAGCCAACAAGCGGGCATATATTCTTTGAGGGCACCGATATTACGGACCCCAAGACGGATATTGACAAGCACCGCCAGAAGATGGGGATGGTATTCCAGCAGTTTAATCTCTTTCCCCACATGGATATCATGAAGAATCTGACCATTGCTCCCATGAAGCTTCAGGGAAAGGGACAAAAGGAAGCCGAAGATGAGGCCATGGAGCTTCTGGAGCGTGTGGGACTGGCAGACAGGGCCCACGCCTATCCCAGCCAGCTTTCAGGCGGCCAGAAACAGCGTATCGCCATTGTCCGGGCTCTGTGCATGAAGCCGGATGTAATGCTGTTTGACGAGCCCACCTCGGCCCTGGACCCGGAGATGGTAGGAGAGGTACTGAGCGTAATGCGCGACCTGGCCAGGGAAAAGATGACCATGGTGGTGGTTACACATGAAATGGGCGTTGCCAGGGAGGTGGCCACCAGGGGCATGTTCATGGA
>JAJQEA010000109.1 GCA_021201905.1 Clostridia bacterium | reverse complement strand
GCCCCCAAAAGGCGCTGATTCCCAGTACCAACACAAACGCCGCAGCAGCAGCCATATCTGTCCATGTATCATTCCTGCCCTTCATGGCTTACCATTCCTTTCCTGTTGTCCTGCTTATTATCTTCTCTATCTTATCTTTGCTATCTTATCTCTTACAGCCAAAAAGCATATGCTCCGTCAGACCCATTCCCTATGTCTTAACCCTTCGGACAGCGTCTTAGAATGTCCAGGCCTTTACCAAAAGCTGAGTGCCTTTCCGGATTTCCTCCTCGCCGAGACTTGCATATCCTAGCATAACGGTTGAGCCAAACAGGTCCGCCTCTGGCTGTATGAAACATCCCGATATTCCGTAGACCTTCACTCCCAGGGCAGCCGCACGGGCCACCAGGCGTTCCTCTGCCTCCCCCTGCCTGTGGGTCAGCAGCACATGCAGCCCCGCATATTCTCCCCTGATTAGGAACCGGTCCTCCAGTTCCTTAAGCCCGGCCATCAGCGCATCATGTTTTCCCTTATACAGCGCCCTCATGCGGTTTAAATGTCTCTCATAATATCCCTGGGTTATAAACTGATAGAGAATGTTCTGGTCAATCCTGGACACCGTGGAGAGATAGAATCCGGCCCTTTCCCGGTATGCCTCCAGCAAATGCTCCGGCAGCACCATAAAGCCCACACGGATAGCCGGGGCTATGGATTTGGAAAATGTTCCCATATAAATCACGCGGCCTCCCCGGTCCATGCCCTGCAGCGCAGGAATGGGCTTCCCCTTATATCGGAATTCACTGTCATAGTCATCTTCAATCAGATACCTGTCCGCGCCGCTGTAGGCCCAGGCCAGCAGCTCCTGCCGCCGCTTCACAGGCATGACGATCCCTGTGGGATATTGATGGGAGGGCATCACATATGCCACATCCGCGCTGCTGCCGGCCAGGCGCTCCACATCCATTCCGTACCGGTCCATGTCCACGGGAATCACAGGGTATCCCTCCCCCTTAAGCACTCTGTAAGCCTGCTTGTATGTGGGGTTTTCCATGGCAATTTTCCTGCCATTTCCCAAAATCTGGGACAGAAGCATCAGCAGGTACTCGCTTCCCGCGCCAATGAGAATCTGCTCCGGCCTGCAGTCCACTCCCCTGGCAGAATGGAGGTAATCGCCTATGGCAGTTCTGAGCGCCCTCTCTCCCTGGGGGTCCCCTGCCGCAAACATCTCCTTGTTATCATCTACCAGTGTATTTCTGCTGATTTTCCTCCACGTATTAAAGGGAAAGCTGTCCAGATCAATTCCTCTTGGAGAAAAATCCACCTGGCAGCGGTCTTTCCCGGTATCTCCCGGCTCTACGAAGGAGCCTCCGCCCTTTTGCCGTACCTCCACCAGTTCCTCTATCTTGCAGACAAAATAACCCTTGCATGGCAGTGCCTCGATATATCCCTCGGACAGCAGCTGGTCATAGGCCATCTGGGTGGTACTGCGGCTCAGCCTCAGGTTCCTGGCCAGTATGCGGGTGGACGGCAGACGGCTTCCCGCCTCCAGCTTTCCCCGGCGGATTTCATTTTTTATGTACTGGTAAATCTGTTCATAGAGAGGACTGTCCGACTGGCTGTCAAAGGGTACAATCAATTCCATTTTCCGCCCTTTCCTGCCACAAACTGGCATTATCATTCATATTTGAAACAAACATTTTAATCATACCAGTCCCAGGGGTATATGTCAATATTTTTCACATTTATTCAGTTAATTAATACTTTTTGTACAAAATACAAAGATTATTTTGTGATAGTGTACTCTTTTTTCTGATTTGTATATTGTAATCATCGCGATATGGAATTATAATAAAAGTAGGAGGAGAACCAAAAAAATCAGTTGAGAAAGGATGGATGGACATGAGCGAACAGACCCTGAATATGTTAAAGAAACTATCTCCCAAAAAAGAACATTCACTGGCTTTCCGCTGTTTCATAGGGGCTGCGGCCATTGTGCTGCTGACCGTGTCTGTGCACATCCTGGTATTCACAGCCATAGAGAGGCACAGCGCGGTAAGGAACTTTCCGGAATGGTACCAGCTCCTTGCAGCCCTGTCTGTGGACGCGCTTTACCCGCTGTTCATAGTGTCTCTGGTATCCATCATCAAGCGGGTATTTAGCATACCGGTACACCGTCTGGAGCGCAAGGTTTTCAAGTTTACTTATCTCTGCCTTGGCCTTATCGCAGCCTCCAGAATCAGCATGTATGTGGGGCTCTATGTATTCTTCATGGCTTTGTTTGCGGCAGGCACGGCCATTTATATCATCATCGGCATACGCTTTCTCTATGAGCTTTTCAAATACCATTTTATATCCTGCCGGTATTATTAAAAGCCATATGATAAGGTGCTTCATTCCGGTGGGTGCTACAGTCCAGTGGGTACTGCATTCCAGTGGGTGTTTCATCACAGTGTCATGCAAGAGCCGCAGCCATAATAAATGCCGGGGACCTTTTTCATCAGGTACCCGGCATTTTCTTAATCTCATTGATAATTTTTCTGTATTATCGGTTCTGTCCCCTTATGATTTATCCTATTTAGGAAGCTTGAATGAGCTCTTTAAGGATACAATCCGGTTAAACACCGGCTTCTCTGGCGTGCTGTCCTTGCAGTCCACACAGAAGAATCCGTTTCGCACGAACTGATAGCTGTCATAGGCCTTTCCCTCTGCCAGGGCCGGCTCCACATAGCACTCCTTTAACACCACCAGGGAATTGGGATTTAAGTTCAGGCTGCCGTCCTCATTCAGCTTACCCTTCTCCTCATCCACAATGTTCTCATACAGGCGGCATTCCACCTGCCTTGCGGCGGGAACAGCCACCCAGTGGATGGTTCCCTTTACTTTGCGTCCCTCAAAACCGGAACCGCTCTTTGTCTCCGGATCATAGGTGCCGTGCACCACGGTGATGTTGCCGTCGGCATCCTTCTCACATCCTGTACACTTCACGAAATAAGCTCCCATCAGGCGAACCTCATTGCCGGGGAACATGCGGAAATACTTTTTCGGAGGCTCTTCCATGAAATCCTCCCGCTCAATATAAAGCTCCCGTCCAAACGGAACCTTCCTGTCTCCCAGCTCCGGATTCTCCAGATTATTGGGAACATCCAGCATCTCCACCTGGCCTTCCGGATAATTGTCAATGACCAGCTTCACCGGATCCAGAACAGCCATCATACGCGGCTTCTTAAGCTTTAAGTCCTCGCGGATACAGTACTCCAGCATGGCGTAGTCCACGGAGCTGTTGGCCTTGGATACGCCCACCATCTCCACGAACATCTTGATGGCCTCCGGTGTATATCCCCTTCTTCTCAGAGCCGCGATGGACACCAGACGCGGGTCGTCCCAGCCGTCCACGATTTTATCCTCCACCAGCTTCTTGATATAGCGCTTGCCGGTTATCACATTGGTCAGATACAGTTTGGCAAACTCAATCTGGCGTGGTGGATTCTCAAACCCGCACTCCTTTACCACCCAGTCATAGAGCGGCCTGTGGTCCTCAAATTCCAGGGTGCAGATGGAATGGGTGATGTGCTCAATGGCATCCTCAATGGGATGGGCGAAATCATACATGGGATAGATGCACCACTTATCGCCTGTGTTGTGGTGGGACATGCGGGCAACGCGGTAGATAACCGGGTCCCTCATATTGATGTTAGGGGAAGCCATATCGATCTTGGCCCTCAGAACCTTCTCACCGTCCTGGTACTTTCCCTCCTTCATCTCCTCAAACAGGGCAAGATTCTCCTCCACGGAACGGTTCCTGTAAGGACTCTCCTTGCCGGGTGTGGTAAAATCTCCCCTGTACTCCCTGATCTGGTCCGCTGTCAGGTCACAGACAAATGCCTTTCCCTTCTTAATCAGGAACACGGCGCACTCATACATCTGGTCAAAGTAATTGGACGCAAAGAAAAGCCTGTCCTCGAAATCAGCGCCCAGCCACTTCACGTCATCCATGATGGACTTCACGAATTCAGTCTTTTCCTTTGTGGGGTTTGTATCGTCAAAACGCAGGTTGAACTTGCCGCCGTACTTCTGTGCCAGGCCGTAGTTCAGTAAAATGGACTTGGCATGTCCGATATGCAAATAACCGTTTGGCTCCGGCGGGAAACGGGTCTGGACATGGTTATAAACGCCCTCTGCCAGGTCCTTGTCAATCTCCTGTTCAATGAAATTCCTGGAGACCACCTCCTTTTCCTCAGTTTCCATTACGGTATCCTTGTCTGCCATAATTGTTCCTCCGTTACGTTGCTATTGTGGTAAATATAATTATTAATCATAACACAATTCTTTTATCAGTGAAAAGGGAAAATACATTTTGCAGTGGAAATCTTATCCCATGTCTGCTATACTATATTAATGTGCTAAACTATGTACAATTATGAGGAGATTTACCACACCATGAAAAAAGCAGCAAAATTCGCCCTGATAAAGACCATCCCCATATTTCTGGGCTACATATTCTTAGGAATCGCCTTTGGGCTCCTGTTACAGAAATCCGGTTTGGGTGTATTCTGGGCCTTTCTCATCAGTACCCTGGTCTATGCGGGTTCCATGCAGTTTGCCCTGGTGGGCATTCTCACCGGAGGCTTAAGCTATGTGACAACAGCTGTCATGACCCTGTTTATCAACAGCCGCCATGCCTTCTACGGGCTTACCTTCATCGAGCGTTTCAAGGAAATGAGAAAAGCCTACCCTTACATGGTATTTTCCCTGACAGATGAAACCTATTCCCTGTTATGTTCCATGGCGCGTCCGTCTGACTTTACGGACAAAGAGTGGAAGGCGGCCACCTTCTTTACAGCGTTTTTTGACCAGTGCTACTGGGTAGCCGGGTCGGTGCTTGGCGCCCTTATGGGCGAGCTGATTACCTTTGACACCACAGGTATTGATTTTGCCATGACCGCCCTGTTTGTGGTCATATGTGTGGACCAGTGGAAGGCGGCAAGGACCCACATACCGGCTGTCACCGGTTTTATATGCGGCGCACTGTTTCTGGTGCTCATCCGCTCTTCCAACTTTATCCTTCCTGCCCTGGCAGCTGCCGTAGCCGTGCTGCTGTTCCTGCGCAGGACCGTGGAACAGAAAATGGAGGAGGATTAAGCCATGACCCAATCAAATTATGTACTAATTACCATACTGATTTGCGCTCTGTGCACCCAGATTACCCGGTGGCTCCCCTTCCTCCTCTTCGGCGGTAAAAAGGAAGTCCCCGGGGGCTGGTCCGCTACCTGGGTACCATCCTCCCGGCCGCCATCATGGCCGTGCTGGTGGTCTACTGCCTGAAGGGAGTCACACCTTTAGCCTACCCCTATGGCCTGCCGGAGCTCATATCTGTTGCCGTGGTGGTGGGGCTTCACCTCTGGAAGGGCAATACCCTTGCCAGCATCGCGCTGGGAACGGTGTGTTACATGCTGCTGGTGCAGATGGTATTTTGATGCTGCTCTGGCCAGTCTGTGCTCTGTCAATATTCCAGCCAAACACCAAAGACGTCCTCCGCCAGTTTGAATATCTGTACCGTAATAAAATCCCATACAAAAAGCCTGCTCACACCGTATAATGATGTGAGCAGGCTTTTCTGCACAGCTTTTCCTTATCCCTTCCCACCCTCATCCCCCATATCACGTCATGCATCCGTCCCTTCCATCTCCCTGTCGCAGACGCCGTTCCCTTCGTTCAGAACCGGCCTGATCATTCCATCCTTCATCAGGCCGATAAATACAGGCACCAGCTCCGGATCAAACTGTGTTCCCGCGCCTCGTTCCAGCTCATTGACCGCGAATTCCACAGACATGCTGGGCTTATAGCTGCGCTTGGATACCATGGCGTCAAAGGAATCCGCAATGCACAGGATTCTGGCAGCCAGAGGAATATCCTTCCCTGCGATGCGCCTGGGGTATCCCCTTCCGTCATACCGCTCATGGTGTCCCAGGACAGCGGGAATCACATAATCCATGGAGGGAAGATGGCGTATGATTTCCACGGATGCCTCCACGTGGCGCTTCATGGTGCTGTACTCCTCGTCTGTCAGTTTGCCGGTTTTGTTCAGGATATTTTCCGGTATCCCGATTTTCCCGATATCGTGAAGCAGGGCCGACTCCTTAAGAATCTCCTGGTACTCCTCGCTGGTTTTCAGGGCCTGCCCCATGGCATGGGCATAATAAGCCACATTCTTGGAATGCTGGAATGTATAGTGGTCCTTTGCGTCGATAGCAGCCGTCAGGGCGTAGATGGTGGGAGCATACTCGGAATACACGCTTCGGTGCTTCTTTGCCAGTCCCTCATCCGTATCCCTCACACCGATGATTCCGTCTGAGTATACCCGGATTCCGTTCTTTCCGGAACGCTTCACATGGTAAACCGCGCAGTCCGCATTGGATATGAGCTCATTCATGGACGCGGCCGCGTAGGGAGCAGCGCAGATTCCGCAGCTGACAGTCAGCGGCTTTAAGTACGTATCCGTACAGTCCAGATTCATGTTCTGAATCTGCCGCGAAATATTCTCAGCCAGATTCTGCGCTGAATAGATATCATAATCAGGCAGGATGACGGCAAATTCCTTGCCGCTATAGCGCCCGCAGTAACCGTTATCCCCCACGGTTCCCTGTATGATACGCGCAATATGCACCAGTGCCTTATCTCCCTCATGATTGCCGTAAAGCTGGTTGTACAGCTTAAAATCATCCACATTGAAGATGACAAGGGCCAGGGAGGTGCGCTTGCATTTTTCGTAATTTTCCTCCAGTGTCTCATAGAAATATTTCCGGTTCAAAAGTCCGGTGAGCTCATCTGTCCTGGCTTCCTCATATGCCTTTTCGTAGAGTCTGGAATTCTTCACCGCAATGGAGCTGACGGATTCAATGGAATTAAGGAATATGATGTCCTCCTCGGAATACCCTCTGACATGCATCTTCCCCCGTTTTTCCCTGCCTCCCAGAAGCACCAGTCCGGCCAGGTCATCCCCGTCCTTAAGAGGCAGAATGCACTCAATCTTAAGGACCTCCATCTGGTATTTTTCTTCCTCCCACATGGACTTGTATTCCACGGTCCTGCGGAAATCCTTAAGCAGCAGACAGGAATCATGGCTTTTAAGCCAGTTAATGAGCGGCGCGCTGCCTGCCAGAGAAAAATTCTTGTCATCCAGTGGACTGCTGCTGAACACCGCCGGATAATTTCCCTGCGAGTCCTTGATACAAATATAAATCTTCCTTGTGTGCAGGGTGCTTCCTATGACGTTCACCAGGGCATTGAGGATTTCCGTCAGCCTGAGCGACTGGGACACAATAGCCGTGTATTCGCTGAGCCGTTCTGTCTGGCTCACCTCATCCTTAATGAAAATCCGGTCAAAAAATCCCTTGGCCACAATGTAAATCAACAGGGTGACCATCATGGTCATGGTAGCCACAATCATAACGCTGAAGGGCGCCAGCATTGATACATCCCTGCGGATGATGCCGTCCAGGGTCTGGGCCACATTGTAAAAGGCCAGAGCGCTTACCGCCATGGCAATGATATAGCAGTTGCCTCTGGAAACCAGGAGAGTCATGCGGAACACATGCCTGGAATAAAGGGTATAGAACATCACTCCCGCATTCAGCACCCCTGACAGGATATCGATGGGGAATCCATTGAACAGCGGCACAGCCATATTACCCGCGAAAAGCAGCAATATGCCGAAAAGCAGCGGAACCACTTTGGCTTTAAGGGCCCTGTTTTTCCGGCTGCTCCATATAATGGCAACTGTATGTATGATTACCAGGAAGCAGAGTCCGTACATGATGCTGGCACGCCAGTCCATATGATAGACAAACACGGCGCTGGCCCCGTTCCACTCAATGGTGGGCGGCTGGACCAGGTTTCCTGTGCATATGTTATAGAGATTCATCAGAAGGATAAGAACCAGCCACATTTTGTGGGAGCTCTTGGCCTTATGGCCGCAGAAGTCCCTGATGAAGCAGAAAAAAGCACATGGCACCAGACTGATTCCTGCCAGCGAAAGATGAAACCACAGCTCATAGGAC
Organism: Clostridia bacterium; assembly: GCA_021201905.1. Classification (GTDB taxonomy): domain Bacteria; phylum Bacillota; class Clostridia; order Lachnospirales; family Lachnospiraceae; genus Enterocloster. The sequence goes on along the minus strand of JAJQEA010000109.1, from coordinate 2,366 downwards.
GGCCAGGCCCGGAGCCTCATCAGGAGAGAGCCCCCGGTCCACAGAATCATGGCGCCCAACACAGCTATAAAATCACGAATCAGCCGTGATTTCTTAGCCGACATAAAAGCCAGCATAAGAAAGGTATAGAAATATAAAGCTGTTATGGATATAAAAACATAGCTTCTCATACAATCAATGTCTCCTAATATCTCCTGTGCCCGTCAAAAGCCGCCTGCATCTTTACCATTTCCTGAATATCATGGATAGATGGGTTGATATGCCTCAGTGTCTTTCCGGTCTTTTCCCGGTAGGAAGCAAAGGTGCCGCACCGGAGAATGGTTATCTCCAGCGGGTCCATGCCCAGTATCCGTTTCAAATCATGGTAATCCTGGTCCACGTATTTAAAATAAATGGTCAGGTGTTCCTTCAGAAGTTCCCGGCTGACGGCCCGGTTCACCACGCAGCCAGGCGCCAGCTCCACATACATGTGGAGATAGGGCCTTCCCCTGTCCTCTGTAAACTCCTTCAGCGCCACCCAGTCCGTTACATCAATTCCCGAAAGACTGATAACATTCTTAATGGAATTTTCCGAAATCCTTGTAAACCCGGCAATATCAATAATATCCGGCACCCGGTCAATGTACTCAAACCTGGGAATCCGCGTCTCATCCTCCTTGCTGCCAAGTCCCAGACAGCGGTAGACATCCCCCACCCGGTACCGGGCAAAGGCGCCGCCTTTCAGCACAGTAAGGACAATTTCATATACTTCCCCGGCCGCCACCTCATCCATACATATGGTCCTGGGAACATAGGAGGGATCATCCAGATTCTTGTACATTTCCGTTTCCGGTATGAATTCATAAAAGCATGCGTCCGGGAAAAAGTAAAGTCCGTTGCGGTTCCATGTCTCTGTCCCGATAAAACTGGGTTCCGTCCCCGCAAACACTTCCACCGGCCTGATGCCCCACAGCTCCTCCAGGTCATCTTTATAGCAGCGGTTATCTGTTCCAGCGCATAAAAACCCCTTCAGTTTGAACAGGTCCTTGGGCATCAGCCCCCGTCCGTCCTTCTCACACTGTTTTTTCGCCTTAAGATACCGCAGTGTCATGGATGGAGGCATGGTAAACATTTTTTTAAGGAAGGATCCGCCCTTCTTACCGCCCTCAGACAGGCTGGCAATGCTCATGCTCACATAATAAGCCACGCTGCCCATGCCGAAGAAGAAATCAATCCCCTTTCCCAGCCCCATCTTGAACCCCTTTTTTATTCCGCTCGGAAAAAGTCATGTTCACGGCCTCATCCACCGGAGGCAGGAACTCTATGTGGAGTTCGTCGGACAATCCCAGTGGAATCAGGCCCGTGATATAAGGTAAGGGCGCCAGGCCATACAAAAATGTATCCCCGATTCCGATGTCAAAGCTTCCCCTGCCCTTGCTGGTAGCCATCATCAGGCAGGTCAGAATATTATTCTTGTAGGTTTTCAGCATACCGCTGGTGTAGGGCGCCACCTTGATGGGATGCTTGCCGCCCTCCCACGTGGTCTGAATCCATATGATCGGTTTATCAGGAAGCATATCCTCCTTCTTCAAAAGAAGGACATCCGCGTAATCTTCGTAGGTAGTAAGCGGCACCATGGACCGGAACTCATCTATGCTCTCCGGCCTCCTATCCTTAAGAATCTTCTTTCCAAGAGGACTTGCGCACCAGAGTCCAATCTGCTCCTCCAAAAGCCTTCTCTGTATTTTCATATAGGATTCCAGGTCCAGGTCCAGAAACCCGCAGTATTCCTGCCATATCCTGTCATATTCCTGATTGGTCAGCTTTTCCTCAAATGTCATTCCAGTTCACCGCCTTTTCCACAGTCTGGGTAGTAAAAATGGTACTTGTTCCCGGTAATCCCTGTAGTCGCAAAATTCCTCCACAAATATAAGCCTGTCCTGATACCAGGCATACAGAAGGTTCAGAAAAGAAAGACACAGGCTGAGCATCACCCGGTTGGGATTCCCTGTGGACAGGCCCATACAGAAAAAGCAGCCAAAAAACCACCAGATACCCGGATGGCGGCACCAGCCATACATGCCTGAGCGGCAGACCTTGTGCCGGTCCGCCTCCTGGCAATAGGTACTGTCAAAGGGCAGCGCAAAATACAGCGTATAAATCAGCATTGCCAGAAAAAACGCGCCCGGAAGGAGCCAGATGGACTGTCCCGGACCCCCTGAGGAAATACAAGCATACACCATTCTTCCTCCCACCACAGCCAGCATCAGGTTGCCTGCCGCAAAAAGCGGGGCAAACCCATTCTTTTTCAAAAAAACCCGATTCCAGTCATATAGGAAAAACATCCCAAAGGCCCCTAATCCAAAGCCCCAGTCCAACATCAGTAA
>JAJQEA010000027.1 GCA_021201905.1 Clostridia bacterium | reverse complement strand
ATCCTGGAGCATCCCGTAACCACCGCAGCAGCCGCTGCCAGCAGCAGAATCCCCTTTGCAATCTTCTTCATATATGTTCCTTCCTCATACTTCTTTGCCGCCGTACCGAGCATATGGACATATTATATCCTCTGAATGCCATAATTTCAAGCCTTATGAAGGATTTTATGCTGTCAGGGTTTCCAAAATTTCCAGGGAACGGAACTCATGGCGCACAAAATACCGTCTGCTTTTTTCCACAACAGACTCGAATTCCTTCAATACCTCTTCCTTCAGCGCAAACTTATAAAGGGATTCGGACGGTGAACAGATGACATACTCCCAGGCATACTGGCAGGAATCCGAGACAGGAACCGGAGGGTCCTGGGTGTATTCCCCGTTGATTACCATGCTCTTCAGCTCAAAAATCCTGCGCACCAGCCGGTTGGGCAGGGCAGGACGCAAAAGAGCCCTGAGGGACTGGTACAGGAGCTTTAACAGCTCTGTACCGTCCAGATTTTCCTGGGCAAAATACGCCGCGGTCTCCAGAAAATAGGAACCGTAGCAGGCAGCCTCCATGTCCGTGGACAGCCCGTCAAAATAGTTGGTAATCTGGGCTGACTGGAGATTGTAGGCATTTCTTCCCTCATAAAGGCTGAAGTTTCCAAAGCAAAAAGGCCTGCTGGACGCCATCAGGGGATTGCCCGGCTTCCTGGCGCCATGGGAGAATGCCGTAATCTTTCCCCTCTCCCTTGTGAGCAGCACCAGACGCCTGTCATAATCCCCGGAGGGAGCCGAAAGGAGAACCATACCAGTCAGTGTTACTGTCTCTCTCATTTCCAGTTTTTCCCTCCTCTCAGCATTTCCATCAGACCTTCTGCCAAATCCCTGTGGTTTTTCCACCGTCAGCGTTGTAAAACCAACAGTTATCCACACCTATAAATGAGACTTTTTCTCAGATTTCTTTTTGATTATAGCCGTAATTCTTCATATACAGCTCGCTGTCCCGCCATTCCTTTCTTACCTTGACCCACAGCTGCAGGTTAACCTGCGTGTCCATCATGCTTTCAATCTCTTTCCTGGCCTCTATGCCGATACGCTTCAGCATGCTGCCGCCCTTGCCGATAATGATGCCCTTGTGAGATTCTCTCTCGCATACAATGCTGGCCTCAATGTCAATCAGGCCGCCCCTGCGCTCCTTCATCTTCTCAATGGTCACTGCAATGCCATGGGGAATCTCATCATCCAAAAGGCGCAGCGCCTTCTCCCGAATGAGTTCGGCGGCAATCTGCCGCATGGGCTGATCCGTCACCGTGTCCTCATCATAGAACTGGGGGCCGTACGGCAGGTATTTGAAGATCAGCTCTGTCAGCAGGTCCGTATTCTTGTCCTTCAGTGCGGAAAGGGGCACGATTTCCGCAAAATCGCAGACATCTTTGTAGGCCGCCATAAAGGCGAGGATTTCATCCTGGTTCTTTACCGTGTCAATCTTGTTGATTACCAGAATGACCGGGGTCTTTACATTCTTAAGCTGCTCCGCTATATGGCGCTCGCCTGCTCCGATGAAGGTGGCAGGCTCCACCAGCCAGAGAATCACATCCACTTCCTTCAGAGTGTGCTCAGCCACATTCACCATATATTCGCCCAGCTTATTCTTGGCCTTATGGATGCCGGGAGTGTCTAAAAAGATAATCTGTCCCCTGTCATCTGTGTACACGGTCTGTATCCTGTTCCTGGTCGTCTGGGGCTTATCAGAGGTGATTGCTATTTTCTGTCCAATTAAGTGGTTCATCAGCGTGGACTTTCCCACATTGGGACGTCCAATCAGCGTAACAAAGCCCGATTTCTTCTGTATATTCTCTTCCATTTAACTCTCTCTTCCTTAAAATTAGTGGTAAAGGTTCTTCACCTCACCGAACATGGCCTCCTGGGCGCGAATCTGCTCGTCATTTCCAATCACGCACAGCGCCTTGGTGTCCAGCACAGCCTGTACAATGTCAGCCAGCGCCTTTATATCCTCCTGGGTCACATCCAGAATCTGCTCCCGTTCCTTCTGCACCATCTCATCCGTCACGCCGGAAAGATAGGCCGACAGATTCCTGGCCCCCTTCAGTGAGGGCGTAAGAGGCGCATCCACATCGCTCATGGTGCCGATAACATACTTTGTCATGTCCCTCTCGTCAATGGAGAAATTCCTCAGATAATCCGGAATTCCTTCGTACACCTGATTGGTTGCCTCCAGGTTGGGATCCCTGTAAGATACAAGGCATCCGTCGCCGGTGCGGCTGAAGCTGCTCATGCAGCCGTAAGCCCCGCCCTTTACACGCAGGTTCATCCACAGATATTCATAGTTCATGATGACCTTTAAGACCCTCAGCGCCCCTGTGTATTCCAGCTTTCTTCCTCCGGCTTCCTTTCCCGCAAAGCTGCCGCATCTGGCCACATAGTTTACCTGGGAGGCTGTCTTAAAGCCCTCATTACGGTTGTCCGGCCGGAACCCAAATTCATAGTTTTTCCCGTCTCCCTGTCCCAGCGCTGACCGGAAGGCCGCAAGCTCTGCGGGCAGCCGGCCGTAGCCTTCTGCGTCAGCCGTATATGCCATCAGAAGATTGTCCTGCGTGAACAGGCGGGCGCACACATCCTTAAGCCTGGCAATCAATTGTGGTCTGTAGGAGACATCCTCCGCGAACCTGCAGCTGACATCCTCCAGAAATTGATAATATCCAATTCCGCCTGTGATATCATTGTAGGCAGCTGACCCGGAGAAATAGGACGAAGCCCTGCCAACCGCCGCTCCGTGGGAAGCATCCTCCATCTTCATCCTGGCCCTGGACCTGGTTTCGTCCAGAATTTCTCCCAGGCGCTTTTCATCATCCAGCTTGGACCTGGTAAGAATCTCCGACAGTATGGAGAAAGCAAAGTCCAGTTTATGGTACAGCACCTTTGCGCTGGCAATGAATGCTCCCGTAAATTGTCCGGGATGCTCCGTATCCGGATAAGATGACACCGCAAAGCTCACGCCTCCGCTGTTGAGATAAATCTCACTGGTCAGATCCCCATAGCTGTAATGCTCCGTATCCACATATCCCAGCACTGCCTTCAGAAGTCCCACATAAGGCAGATCCTCCGCCGGCACCCGGCTGGTGTCAAACAGCACCTTCAGATATCCGATTCCGGAGGTGAACAGGTTGCTGTGGATGACGGTCACTCCGTCCTCCGCCTTGACCTCATAGGAAAAGCGTCCGCCTTCCCGTTCAATATCCGCCCTCTGCAGCATGGGGATTTTTTCCAGGTCCTCCTGCCGCGACGGCTCCTCCTGATACTCCTTTAACTGTCTGGTCCGGACCGCCAGGGTCTCCAGCTCCTCCCTGCCAAGGGATTCCTTATACGCCTTCAGCTTTTCAGCCAGCTTGCGGTCCTCCTCGGCTGTCTGGTTCACCCTGGGGCGCACTGTGATGACCGCCTCATGGGGATTATCCAGAAGATACCGGTGTATCAGCTGTTCAAAATAGCCTTCCTCCACTGCCTTTTTCAGATAGTCAAAGGTTTTCTGGTATTCCAGATGGAGGGTGGGCTTTCCGCCGTACAGCCAGCTGTCCAGGGACCAAAGACCATACATAAGGCCCTTGGGGGCAGAGCCGTAGTCCGCCTCCCGGTAACGGAACTCATAGAGATTCAGTCCGGCCAGCAGACTCTTCCTGTCAATCCCCTGGTCGGCCAGCCTTCGCAGGGTCCCCTTTACAACCGCCAGGAATTCGCCCTTCTGCTCCGGGTTGGCATTCTTTGCAATAACGGAAAAATACGGCTGCAGAATCCCGCAGTCATAGCCCCCCAGGATATCCTGCCCGATGCCCGCATCAATCAGTGCCTGCTTTAGGGTTGCGCCCGGCGCGTTAATCAGCGTATATTCCAAAATCTGGAAGGCCACATAGAGTACCGGATCCAGATCCGTCCCCACCACGGTGTTGATGGAAAGATAGCTCCTGTCCTTTGTCCCTTCCTCCTCCGTGACAGAGTAGGTGATTTCTCTCTGGACCGGCTGTTCAAAGGGCTGCTGCATGGCTATGGCGGAGTCCGCGTGGCAGTCCTTTCTGTCATAATGGCCCAGATATTCCTGGTCCAGCCACGTAAGCTTCTGTGCCATATCCATGTCCCCGTAGAGATAGATATAGCTGTTGGCCGGATGGTAGTAATTCCTGTGGAAGGCAATGAACGTTTCATAAGTGAGCTCCGGAATCACAGCAGGGTCGCCCCCCGACTCATTGGAGTAGGTGGTGTCCAGAAAAAGCACATTTCTGGTAAAACGGTCCAGAACGCTTTCCGGTGATGAAAAAGCGCCCTTCATCTCATTATAGACAACACCGTTGATGGTCAGCTCATCCTCCGGAGACTCCAGTTCATAATGCCATCCCTCCTGAAGAAATATCTTTGGCTCCCTGTAAATAGCCGGGTGGAGAACGCCGTCCAGATACACGTCCATCAGATTCTGAAAATCCTTGTCATTGCAGCTGGCAACAGGATAGACGGTCTTATCCGGATACGTCATGGCATTCAGAAACGTGTTCAGCGAACCCTTGACCAGCTCCACAAAGGGATCCTTGACCGGAAACTTATCCGACCCTTCCAGCACACTGTGTTCCAGTATATGGGGAAGTCCCGTACTGTCATCGGGCGGTGTACGGAAACCGATATAGAACACCTTGTTCTCATCCTCATTGGACATCAGGAATATCCTGGCACCGCTTTTTATGTGTTCCAGCACCATGGCCCTGGAGTCCATTTCCTCCACGTACATCTCTTCTGACACGCGGTAAGCGGCCAGCTCTTTTACCTTTTCCAGATTCCTTCCATCTGCCATAGACTTAATCTCTCCATTCTATCGTTCATTCAGTCATATCATACTAACTACTATTCTGCCATTTTTCCCACTGCCCATACACAGCGCCCTCACATATTCCCCATGAGCCTGTCCTTCACAATGGAAGCACACTCTCTCACGCAGAGATGGATAAACAGGACCGGGTCAGAATCCGCAGATATGCCGTATACGTTGTCAAATCCCCATTTTTCCGCCGTGAGCCTGGCGCGGTAAATATGGAAATTACTGGTGAGTACTCCTATCTCCAGCGGCTTATCCGGGGCAATGGCATAGGGAACCGAGCCTGTCTTTCCAGGCATGGGGACGATTTCCTTCTTGTCCTTCATCCGGTCCTGCTCTATGACAATCTTGCTGTAAGCAATGTTCTCAACCGTGCTGGTGGAATAGGACTCCATCAGCAGCTGCCTGGGGCTTACCCCGTTGTACACCAGATAATCATACATGACCTGGGCCTCGCTGTCTGTTTCCCCCGGCCCCCTGCCGCCGGAGAGCACCAGAATGGTGTACGGATTCTCCTCCGCATAGACAATGGCCCTGTCCAGCCGCTTTTTCAGGGAATTGCTGACCGTGTGTTCTTTGACCCTGGCCCTCAGCACAATCACATAATCCAGATTGGCCTTGCCCGGCGTGGCCGCCCCCAGAAATACCAGGACACAGAGGATTCCCAGCACAGCCACCCCTGCAATACAGGTGGTAACCACCGACACCGGCACCCAGCGGGGAATCCGTTCCATGTTCCTGGCATAATACCACCTTCCATATACCAGAAATACAAGCAGGGCCGCAAAAAACAGCCATATGAAGGCAAATGAGGTGCTTGTACCCGCATACGCAACTATGATTATGAAATAAACAACACAAAGCACTGCCAGCCCAATGAGTACTCCATCTAACATCCCAAGGCACCTCCTGGATTCTCAGATTTATCTAATCCTCTGTCTCTTCTTTTCTGCGCAGGATATCGTAAGCAGACACATCCGCCGACAGCTTTACCCACAGAATCTGCTTTGGATGGGGAGCGCTCTCCTGCGCATTGCCATCTTCATCTGTTATGGACTCCACTGCCACTGTAAGGTTCTGTCCGTCTGGCTTCATGACCTCGATGGTCTCCCCAACGGAAAATTTATTTTTCTGTTCTATTCTGCACCGGCCCAGGCTGTCCGTCTCTTCCACGGTTCCCAGGTAAGTGTAGCTCTTCACATAAGTGCTGCTGTCATATATGTGGTCGTCCGCAGTGGGCTTTCCGAAGTAAAAGCCAGTGGTGAACCTGCGGTTGGTGCATTTTCCTATCTCTTCCCTGTACCACTCCAGATTCTCCCTGTAAACGGCCGGATCCTTTACATAGTCATCAATGGCCCTGCGGTAGGCCCTGGTGACAGTGGCCACGTAGAGGGCGGTCTTCATCCTTCCCTCTATCTTGAAACTGTCGATTCCAGCTTCCATCATCTCCGGTATATGCTCCACCATGCACAGGTCCTTGGAGTTAAAGATGTAGGTGCCCCGCTCATTTTCATATACTGGCATGTACTCTCCCGGCCTGGTCTCCTCCACAAGGGAATATTTCCAGCGGCAGGGATGGGTGCAGGCGCCCTGGTTGGCATCCCTTCCCACGAAATAATTGCTCAGAAGGCATCTGCCGGAATAGGAAATGCACATGGCGCCGTGGATAAAGCTCTCTATCTGCATATCCTGGGGAATGTGTTCCCGGATTTCCCGGATTTCCGCCAGGGACAGCTCCCTTGCGGACACCACCCGCTTTGCCCCCAGTCCATGCCAGAACAGATAGGTCCCGTAATTGGTGTTGTTGGCCTGGGTGCTTATATGGATCTCCATATGGGGAAGGACTCTTCTGGCAATGGCAAACACACCCGGATCGGATATGATGAGCGCATCCGGCGCCACATCCCTCATCTCTTCAAAATAAGCCTCCACCCCCGGCAGGTCCCCGTTATGAGCCAATATATTGGCCGTCACGTAGACTTTGACCCCGCGCGCATGGGCAAAGGCAATTCCTTGTTTCATCTCTTCATTGGAAAAATTATGGGCCTTGGCCCGCAGGCCAAAGGCCTCACCTCCGATATATACGGCGTCCGCCCCGTAAACAACGGCTGTTTTCAGCACGTCCAGGCTTCCAGCCGGTATCAGCAATTCTGTCTTCCTCATTCCACTCTCTCCGTATATTTGGTGCTGACAGCAACTCCGTCCCCTATGGGGATGATGGCTGTCTCCAGTCCCTTCCTGTGCTTCAGCTCGTACAGATACTGGCGCATCCTGCTGTGGATGGTCCTGTTCCTGCGCTCCACCGCAAATCTGGATTCCACGATATCCCCGTCCTGGAGAACATTGTCTGATATGAGGACTCCCCCGTCAGGCATCAGCTCCAGAATCATGGGCAGCTAGTGCAGGTATTGGCCCTTGGCGGCATCCATGAATACCAGGTCAAAGGTCTGGCCCTTAAGTCCGGCCAGCAGATCATCTGCATCCCCTGCCAGAAGGGTGATTCTCCCCTCCTCGCCCGCCTTTTTAAAATGTTCCAGGGCCTCAGGGATCCGCTTTTCATACTTCTCAATGGTGGTGATGCGGCAGTTTTCCGGCATCACGCGGCACATGAGAAGGGACGAGTATCCCACAGCCGTTCCTATCTCCAGTATGCGCGCCGGCTTAAGGGCCGCCACCATGGTCCGCAGAAGGGCTGCTGTTTCCCTGCGTATGATGGGCACCCGGTCCCTTAGGGCTTCCTGTTCAATGGAATCCAGCAGGCTGCCCTGGCTGGATTCCAGGGAATGTATATAATCCGTAATCCTGTCATTTACAATCATTGGGTTCCATCCTCTGCCGCATCCTCAATCCATCCGCCTTCCATCTCCTGGTCCTCGCCTTCATAGGTCTGCTCATTGGCCTGGGCCTCCTGGGCGTCAAGGGCGTCACTCCCTGCCTGGGAGCCGGGCGCCGCGTCAGCCGGTACACCCGCATCTGTCTCTGCCGCCGCGGCTGCACCGTCTTCGGATGCGGCTGCGGGCTGCGGGGATGTCTCCTGGCCGGAAGCGGCGCTGTCCCCATTTTCCCCATCGGATGTCCTGCCCTGGTCAGTCCTGGCCCCGGCTGCTTTGGCGCCGCCGGACTGGGCCGGTTTCGCGCTGTCCTCGGTTTCCGGCTTTTCATTGAGAAGCTGGAGAATTTCCTTGGATGTCATGGATGTATTAAGGGTATAGGTGCCCGGATAGATTGTCTCATAGTCATAGAACTTGCTCTGGAAAATAAAGGCAAACTCACTCTTAATAAGCCCCTTGTGCGCAAGAAACTGCGCTGCGTCAGACATGGACTCCTTTGAATCAATCTGGACTACCATGTCCTGTCCTGGGGCCTCATCCACTGCCTCGGCAAAAAATATCTCATGGCCAAAGGCGTAGCCCCTGGCAACCGCCTCATACAGCAGCAGGATAATCAGGGCATATACCATGAGCTTCACGGATATGCTGATTATGGTGGTTGTGATTTTGTTGATTTCCCTTGTCCTATTGCTCATAATCCATTCCTCTTATCCTGCCCGGCGTCTTCATGACCGCAGTATCCCGGACCGGACACGCTGCCTGCATGGCGGCGCGCCGGTCCGGTATCTGTTATACCTCCATGATAATTGGCAGAATCACGGGATTGCGCTTCATGCGCTTCCACAAAAAGTCACTTAAACTGTCTTTAATGATGTTCTTTATCTTACCCCAGTCGCTGACATGGCGGTCCAGGCAGTCCTGCACTGCGTCGTACACAATGGTGTGGGCTTCCTCCAGCAGATCCTCGGATTCCCGCACATACACAAAGCCTCTGGACACGATATCCGGCCCCGCCAGCAGCTGGTTGCTGTGCTTCTCTAAGGTCAATACTACTACAATAATACCATTTTGCGCAAGGTTTTGTCTATCCCGTAATACAATATTGCCCACATCGCCCACGCCAAGACCGTCCACGAAGATGCCTCCGCAGGTGACATGGTCTATCACCTCGCAGCTGTCCTCGTCCAGGGCGACCACGTCGCCGGAGTTGATCATGACAGCGTTTTCCTTCGGTACGCCCATGAACTGGGCCAGCTCCCTCTGGGCCATACGGTGGCGGTATTCGCCATGGATGGGGATGGAGAACTTGGGATGCACCAGGGAATATATCAGCTTCAGATCCTCCTGGCAGGCATGTCCAGAAACATGGGTATCCTGGCAGATCACCTCGGCGCCCTTCATGGACAGCTCGTTCACCACATTGGCCACTGCCTTTTCATTGCCTGGTATAGGCGTGGAGCTCAGCACCACCACGTCTCCCGGCACAATGGACACCTTCTTGTGAATGCTGGCAGCCATCCTGGAAAGGGCGGCCATGGACTCTCCCTGGCTCCCCGTTGTAATGAGCACAGTGGACTCCGGCGGGTAGTTTTTCAGCTGCTCAATGTCGATGAGGGTTCCCTCCGGCACATTGATATATCCCAGCTTGCTGGCAATATCCATGATCGTCACCATGCTGCGGCCCTCCACCACGACCTTGCGGCCGTATTTGTACGCCGTGTTCACCACCTGCTGAACCCTGTCCACGTTGGAGGCAAAGGTGGCAACGAAGATACGCCTGTTTTTGTGCTCCGCGAATATGGCGTCAAATGTCTTTCCAACCGTGCGCTCGGACATGGTGAATCCGGGACGGATGGCATTGGTACTGTCTGCCATCAGGGCCAGCACGCCCTTCTTGCCCAGCTCTGCAAAACGCTGCAGATCAATGGGATCCCCAAACACCGGCGTATAGTCAATCTTAAAGTCTCCTGTGTGCAGCACGGTTCCCACCGGCGTAAATATGGCCAGGGCGGATGCATCCTGGATGCTGTGGTTCGTCTTCACAAATTCCACTCTGAAACATCCCAGGTTCACGGACTGTCCGTGCTTCATCACCTTGCGCTTGGTGTTCTTTAAGAGGCGGTGCTCCTCCAGCTTGTGCTCGATCAGGGCAATGGTCAGCTTTGTGCCGTATACAGGCACATTGACCTGCTGCAGGATATAAGGCAGGGCGCCGATATGGTCCTCATGGCCATGGGTGATGACGAAGCCCTTCACCTTGTCAATGTTCTGCTTTAAGTAGGTCACATCCGGTATAACCAGGTCAATGCCCAGCATGTCGTCCCCCGGGAAAGCCAGTCCGCAGTCCACCGCAATGATGCTGTCCTCGTACTCAAAGGCAGTGATGTTCATTCCAATCTGCTCAAGACCGCCTAATGGAATGATTTTCAGCTTGCCCTTTCCGTCCTTTCTTCCGTCCCGTCCCTTCTGTCTGGAGAGCGCGGGAAGCGCCTTTGATTCGCCGGAATTTCTGGAAGCCTTGGACTCCCCTGAATTCCTGGATGTCCTGGACTCTCCAGAATTCCTGGACTCACCGGAACTCCTGGCCGTCTTGGCCTCTCTGGAGCCTCTGGCCGTCTTGGACTCGCCTGAACCGGTGTACGGCTTGGGCTCTCCGGTATTCCTGGATGCCTTCGGGCTGCCGGTTCCCTTGGAATTCTTTGCGCCGGTGACGTCCGTGGACTCCCTGGCAGCGGTTCCGGTC
>JAJQEA010000263.1 GCA_021201905.1 Clostridia bacterium | reverse complement strand
GACGGTTCTGGTGGAGGAGGGCGGCAGCGGAGGAAAGGCGGCGGCCCCCATAGCCAGACAGCTGTTTGATATCTATATGGGCCGTTGAATATCTAGATGGGCCGGTCTGCCGGCTGATCCGCAAACAGCGCCTTTAATTCCCGTATAAACTGCTTCTCCCTGGAATTCATGGTGTAGGAGGCGTGATGAAGGCAGTAGGCGTCCATTCCAAAGGGAGCGTCCACAATGGAAATCTCCACGCAGTCCTCGCTGTATGTGTCGGTAAAGCGTTTCATCATCACGGTGACATACCGGCTCTGGCGGATGGCGTCGATAAGGCCGCCGCGGTCGAACACATATAAAATATTGTTGTCATTTTTAAAATTCAGGATTTTCAGCCATTCATCAAACTTAAAATTTTCATACATGATGAACTTATAATCGGTTATGCTGTCAAAAGGAATCTCCTTCTTACGCGAAAGGGGTTCTTTTTTGATGCCAGAAGGATCAGGGGCCGGTTGCGGGCAATGGGGATCAGCTTCAGATTATGCTTTTTCGCGAGGGCATAATAGGTGTCGCTGACCGTATCAAAGCAGTAAAACAAGGACATTCTGTACCTCTGTTCCACCACGTCGCGGATGGTCTGGATCAGGCCGGTTTCCTTAAATGAGTCCTCGCAGGCTGTGGGCGGTTTTTTCTTCTTGAATTTAAGAAAGTGGTTCATGAAGTCAAATGAATAGGTACAGGAAATGGAGAGGTTGTCCTTATGGCTGAACATGGACGGAATGTTGTGGATGGTCTCCAGTTCAGTGGCAATCTTTCTGGCAGATTTAAGAAACAGTTCCCCTTCATTGGTGAGGCGTATGCCGCTGTGCTGCCGGCAGAAGATGGGAAAACCCAGTTCCTGCTCCAGATTCTTGATGCATACGCTAAGGTTTGGCTGCAGCATCTGCAGGTTCTGGGCTGCCTTGTTGATGGAACCGCACTCCACGATTTCAATTACATATTCAAAGTATTTAATATCCATAGATAACCCCTCTGTCATATATGCAGCTTTTATATAGTCCCCACCTAATTATATGATTTTCCATATAACATATCAAGTATTAATATAACACAGAAGGCGTTCCAGATGGTATGCTGTTGTTAACGGAAAATTGCCGACAATAAGTCCAATAAAACTAAAAGTGCACACGAATCAAATTAAATACAGTTAAATGATATGGAGGGTTATATAATGACAGAAATTAAGCAACCGGCAAGTGCCTTATCTTCATCAAGATTTTGTAATATGGGAACCTTCATGAGAATGCAGAAGGTGGACTCAGCAGAGGGGCTGGATTTCGCCATCGCAGGGGCTCCCTTTGACACAGCCAGCTCCTTCCGGTCCGGCTCACGCTTTGGTCCAAACGCAATCAGGAATATCTCAGCCATGATGAAGCCCAACAATGTAATCATGCAGGTAAACATCATGGACGGGTTAAAGGGCGGGGATATAGGCGATTTCAATGTGACTCCGGGCTACATACACCCAACCTACCAAGCAATTGAAGAAGGGGTTGCCGGCATCCTTAAGGAAAACGCATGTCCCATCGTGCTGGGAGGCGACCATTCCATCATGCTGGCGGAGCTTCGCGCGGTTGCCAAAAAGTACGGCCCCGTTGCCCTGGTGCACTTTGACTCCCACTCCGATTTATGCGATGAGGTATTTGGCCAGAAATATAACCACGGCACCCCATTCCGCAGGGCGTTGGAGGAAAACCTTATCGATGCGTCCCATTCCATCCAGGTGGGAATGCGCGGCTCCCTGTATGACCCGGATGAGCATAAGATGGCGGCAGAGCTGGGAATGAAGCTGATTCCGGCCCACAAGGCAAGGGAAATGGGGCTGGAGACACTGGTTAAGACGATTCTGGAACGTGTAGGTGACAAGCCCTGCTTCCTGACCTTTGACATTGACTTTGTAGACCCTGCATACGCGCCCGGAACAGGCACTCCCGAGGTGGGAGGCTTTACTTCCCTGGAAGCTTTGGAGCTGGTACGGAATATCAAGGATTTGAACTTTGTGGGATTTGACCTTGTGGAGGTACTTCCGGCCTATGACCACGGTGAGATAACCGCTTATCTGGCAGCCAACATTGTATTTGAATACCTGTCCATCCTGGCAGTGAAGAAAAAAGCAAAATAGCGGCAGCTGCAATGGAGGATAATGCATGGAAAATGACAAGAATGTGAACGGGAACCTGAATGACAACTCGGTATTGGACGCCCTGGTGCTTACCAGGAATCAGTGGAAAAGCGGGATAGTAAAGGCAGTCATTTTCACCTTGATTGCAGTCATCATCTTTTTTGTCCCGGTCACGGTGAGGGGAAGCACGGATGTCACCTTCGGCATCATATATAAAAATATCAAAGCTGGCCTGGGACTTGGGGGACTCTGGATGGGAGGAGTCATCATCATGGGAAACGGCCTGGCCAGCGTATACGGAAAATATTTCTGCAAAAACAAGGATTCAGCTGTTTACAGGTACTATCAGGAGGATTCGGTGCTGCATCCTTTGTTTTACCTGCTGGGCAGTATATTCGCCCTGATTCTGATGCTGCACTACACCTTTCCCTCCTTTGTGGGACCGGCTGCCATCGTCAGTCCCGACATAGGAGAAACTGTATACTCCATTGCCACGGACGTGGCCTGGATTATTCCGGTCAGTGCTGTGTTCATGCCGTTTTTACTGAATTACGGAATCGTGGATTTTATCGGAAGCCTGATGGAACCGCTTATGCGGCCTGTGTTTAAGATTCCCGGAAGAAGTGCTGTCAATGCCATTGCGTCCTTTGTCAGCTCTGCCTCTGTGGGGGTTCTGATTACCAGCAAGCTGTACCAGAAGGGGATTTATACGAAAAAGGAAGCGGCTCTCATCGCCACGGGATTCAGCGTGGTCAGCGTGAGGTTTGCCTATAAGGTGATAGAGACAGCGGATCTTTCGGAATATTTTCTGCCTATTTATTTTATAGCGCTGCTGGTGACGCTTATAGTCAGCTTCTTTATGGCAAGAATTCCCCCGCTGTCCCGCAAGGCGTCTGTGTTTGCAGACGGACGGCAGCAGACAAAGGAAGAGATTTTGGCGGAACGTGTACCTGCCAGGGCAGTGCTTAAGACAGGAGCCTCCCGGGCGGTCAAGAAAGCGGCCACTGCGCCCAATCTTTTGAAAGAAATCCGGTCCAGCCTTTTAGACAGCTGTTATGTGCTGCCAAAGGTAATATCACTTCTGACGGCCGTGGGAATCATAGCAATGCTCATCGCCACCTATACCCCGGTATTTAACTGGATTGGCAAATTATTTGAACCCCTGCTTGTCCTGTTACAGGTTCCCAATGCGGCTGAGATTGCGCCTTCCCTTCCGGTTGGAATCGCGGAGATGTTTTTACCCGTGCTGATGATTGCCGATAAGGTGGGCACCCTGGCCGTGGGGGCCAGGTACATGGTAGTCACCGTGTCCATGGTGCAGATTATCTTCTTTTCTGAGACCATCGTGGTCATGATGTCAACCAAGATACCCGTATCCTTGAAGGAACTGATTATATGCTTCTTTGAACGGACCATTGTGGCCATACCAATCAGCGCATTGTTTATGCATCTATTATTTTAAAGAATAACGGTATAGGTAGAAAACAGGGAGATTTCATGTTATAATCTCCCTGTTTGTTTTACGTTGAGCGTATTTTCACGCATTTGAGAAGAGAGGAGAATCTACGTGTTCCGAGCAGAGGATTATGTAAAAGTGGACAGTCTGTCCGAGGCGTATGAACTATGCCAGAAGCGCAGCAGCCTGGTTGTGGGAGGCATGGTGTGGCTTAAGATGACCAGTGTTACCAAGCGTACCATCGTGGACCTGTCCGGCCTGGGACTTGATAAAATCGAGGAAACCAAGGAAGAATTCAGGATTGGCGCCATGTGCACCCTGCGCCAGTTGGAGACAGACCAGGGGCTTAACCAGTATTTTGGAGGGATTTTTAAGGAATGCACACGCCATATCGTGGGTGTCCAGATGCGCAACCTGGCTACGGTGGGAGGCAGCATTTACAGCCGCTTTGGTTTTTCCGACATACTGACCTGCCTGATGGCCCTGGATACATATGTGGAGCTTTATCACGGAGGCATAGTGCCTCTGGAAGAATTTGCAAAACGGCCTGTGCGCCGGGATGACAGGGATATTTTGGTGCGCATTATCATAAAAAAAGACGGAAGAAAGGCGGCTTACACCACCCAGAGAAATTCGGAGACGGATTTTCCGGTCATAGCCTGCTGTGTGTCCAGGTGGGGCAATGACTGGTATATGGCAGTGGGAGCCAGGCCGGGGAGGGCACAGGTTGTGAAAATCAAAGACGACGGATACGACAGCCTGGCACAGCTGGCCGGGGAGGCAGCCGATTCCTTTACCTATGGCAGCAATACGCGGGCAAGCGGGACATACCGCCGCCAGCTGGCTGCTGTGTATACAAGGCGCCTTATGGAGAAACTGACAGGAAGGAGCATAAGCAAAGGATGAATATAGAATTTCGGTTAAATGGAAAAAATGTGCAGGCAGAGGTGCAGCCGGACGACCTTCTCCTGGATTTGGTGAGAAGCCTGGGGTGCTACAGCGTGAAACGCGGCTGCGAGACAGCCAACTGCGGCCTGTGCACCGTATGGCTGGACGGAAAGCCTGTGCTGTCATGCTCCATTCTGGCTGTGAGGGCGGATGGCCGCCATGTCACCACGCTGGAAGGACTTCAAAAGGAAGCAGAGGAATTCGGCATGTTTCTGGCAGCGGAGGGCGGGGAGCAGTGCGGATTCTGCAGCCCCGGTTTCATCATGAATGTGCTGGCCATGGAGCGGGAGCTTAAAAACCCGGATGAGGAGAGCATCAAGGAATATCTGGCCGGCAATCTGTGCCGCTGCAGCGGATATATGTCCCAGCTGCGGGCGGTTAAGAAATATCTGGAATCAAAACAGGAGGTGTGAGCGGATGGGATATACAGACGATACGACATCTGACAGGTCAGGCGGCAGTACGTACGGCAAATGCGGCAACACATGCGGCACATGCGGCGGTACATATACCGGAAGAAATTACCGTGTGGTAGGAGCTCCCTTCATCAAGAAGGATGCCAGGGCCCTGGTGACAGGCAAGCCGGTGTTCACAGACGATCTGGCATTAAAGGACTGCCTGGTGGTAAAGGTGCTCAGAAGCCCTTACGCCCATGCCCTGGTCCGTGAGATAGACTGCGGCGTTGCCGCCAAGATACCGGGGATTGAGTGCATCCTCACGTGGAAGGACGTGCCCCAGAGCCGTTTCACCATGGCAGGGCAGACCTATCCGGAACCCAGCCCCTATGACCGGCTTATACTGGACCGCAGGCTGCGTTTCGCGGGAGACGCGGTGGCAATCGTGGCAGGAAAGGACGAGGCTGTGGTGGACCATGCCATGCGCCTCATACGTGTAAAATATGATGTGCTGGAACCGGTGCTGGACATGCACGACGCCAAGGACGGCAATGTTCTGGTGCATCCGGAGGAGGACTGGAAGAGTCTCTGTGATGTGGGCGCTGACAACAGACGCAATCTCTGCGCTTCCGGCAATGAGGGCCATGGGGACCTGGAGAAGGCATTTGCGGGCTGCACTCATGTGATAGAGCGGGTGTACCACACCAAGGCCAACCAGCAGGCCATGATGGAGACATTCCGGGCCTTCACCCATCTGGATGTGTACGGAAGGCTCAATGTGGTGGCCTCCACCCAGATTCCGTTCCATACCAGAAGAATCCTGGCCCATGCCCTGGATATACCTAAATCCAGGATTCGCGTCATCAAGCCCAGAATCGGAGGCGGTTTCGGGGCAAAGCAGACGGTTGTGGCGGAGATATACCCTGCCATCGTGACCTGGAAAACAGGAAAACCCGCCAAAATCATTTACAGCCGTTATGAGTCCCAGATTGCGTCCTCACCTCGCCATGAGATGGAGGTACGGGTGAAGCTGGGATGCGGCGACAACGGTATCCTGAAAGCCATGGATGTATATACATTGTCAAATACAGGGGCCTATGGGGAACATGGACCCACCACGGTGGGCCTGTCCGGCCACAAATCCATTCCGCTGTACCGCACGCCTGAGGCTTTCCGGTTCAGCTATGACGTGGTTTACACCAACCGGATGTCGGCCGGGGCATACCGCGGATACGGGGCAACACAGGGAATCTTTGCCGTGGAGTCAGCGGTCAGCGAGCTGGCGGCGGAGCTGGGCATGGACCCGGTGAAATTCAGGGAACTTAACATGGTCAAAGAAGGGGACGTCATGCCGGCTTATTACGGTGAGACGGCGGACAGCTGCGCTCTGGACCGCTGTGTGGCCAGGGTCAAAGACATGATAGGATGGGACGGAAAATATCCCAGACGCCAGGTGAGCGGCTCAAAGGTGCGCGGCGTGGGACTTGCCATGGCCATGCAGGGTTCCTCCATATCCGGAGTGGATGTGGCAGGCGCTACCATTAAGATAAACGACGACGGTTTTTACAACCTGATTATCGGTGCGGCCGACATGGGAACGGGCTGCGACACCACGCTGGCCCAGGTGGCTGCCGAATGTCTGGGCTGCGAGCTGGATGATATCGTGGTATTTGGGGCTGATATGGATATATCCCCCTATGACTCCGGATCCTATGCGTCCAGCACTGCCTATCTCACCGGGACAGCCGTGGTAAAGGCATGTGAAGCACTGAAGGAAAAAATTCTCCTCAAGGCAGCCAAATACCTGGAAACAGGAGCAAAGGAGCTGGAGTTTGACGGAAAGCGGGTATATAAGCCGGCCTGCGGGGAGGAGGGCACCGGAAAGGAAATCTCCATAAAGGACCTGGCAAACAGGGTGCAGTGTGCCAATGAGGACGCCCTTCAGGTGACCCAGTCCCATTCCTCGCCCATATCTCCGCCACCTTTTATGGCAGGTGCCGCCGAGGTGGAGGTGGATTTGGAGACAGGACAGGTGGAGTTAATCAAATTCGCTGCCGCGGTGGACTGCGGAACGCCTCTCAATGAAAACCTGGCAAGGGTCCAGACAGAGGGCGGTCTGGTCCAGGGAATCGGCATGGCCCTGTATGAGGATGTAAGCTATTCAAAGGACGGAAAGGTCCATGAGAACTCCTTTATGCAGTATAAGGTGCCCAGCCGTCTGGATGTGGGCAGGGTGCAGGTGGAGTTTGAGAGCAGCTTTGAGCCCACCGGCCCATTCGGCGCTAAATCCATCGGTGAAGTGGTCATCAACACGCCGTCCCCGGCCATTGCCAATGCGGTTTACAATGCGGTAGGCGTGAGAATACGGGAGCTTCCCATAACCGCGGAGAAAGTATTTAAGGGGATGAACGGGCTGGATTAAAGTCCGGCGGGATACCGTTATCACCATGGCTGTCAGGCGTTTATTTAGTCCCGCTTCCCAATACCTGCCAGCCCTGAAATAGCAGATAAGCCTTGCATATCCTTTCCAAAAGTTGTATACTAAGACCAGTTATGATTGCGTAACCGGGACAACAGATGCTGTGCCGCACACATGCGGGACGTGCGCGGGGACTGTCAGGGACCCGTCCGGTACAGACGCAGATCAGGTTCACACCAACACCAGGAGGAATTGCAATGATTGAAGCAACGAGCTGCGGCGGTGTGGTTATATTTCGCGGGAAAATCCTTGTCCTTTATAAGAATTACAAGAATAAGTATGAGGGATGGGTTTTGCCTAAGGGAACAGTAGAAGCTGGCGAAGAGTATAAAGAGACGGCCCTCCGTGAAGTGAAGGAGGAGACCGGTGTCAGTGCATCTATTATCAAGTATATCGGCAAGAACCAATACTCCTTCAACACTCCCCAGGATGTGGCGGAAAAGGACGTACACTGGTATCTGATGATGGCCGACAGCTATTACAGCAAACCACAGCGGGAAGAGTACTTTCTGGATTCCGGATAT
Source organism: Clostridia bacterium (assembly GCA_021201905.1). Classification (GTDB taxonomy): domain Bacteria; phylum Bacillota; class Clostridia; order Lachnospirales; family Lachnospiraceae; genus Enterocloster. The sequence goes on along the minus strand of JAJQEA010000263.1, from coordinate 2,466 downwards.
TATAAGTTCTACGAGGCATACCATCTGCTGAAGTTTTCCAATGAGAAGCAGATACTGGAAAAGACTTATAATGAGTATCTGGATTTGAAGAAGAGTAATCTTTGGGGAAGCAAGAAGTATTTTTAAGTGAATAAGCACGTATTTAAGGGCGTTCTGCGAGGGCAGGGCGCCCTTTTAGCTTTCATTTGACTCCAAAGTATGCTTCTAGGTCCGGTATATTCTGGCGCTAGGTCCGCTGTCTCTGTGCGGATTCCCGTATGATGAGCTCTGTGTTCAGCAGTACCTGCCGCGGTTTTGCTCCGGGGGTATTTAGCTTTTCAATCAGAAGCTCACATGCCATATAGCCCATTTGATACTTTGGCTGGTTGATGGTTGTGATGGGCGGGGATGTGGCCTGGGATATGTTAACATTATCAAACCCCGTAACGATAATGTCCGCTGGTACGGAAAGCCCGGCCAGGCGGCATCCGCGTATGGCAGCAGCGGCAAGCACATCGGAGACGGCAAAGACAGCTGTGGGATGCTCCTTCTGAGACATAAGCTGGTGTGTGGATGAGAGGGCCATGTCAAAGTCCAGCTCAGGCAGCTGGATGATCCAGTCCTTGTTCAGGGGGATATGGGCGGCTTCCAGCGTCTGTATATATCCGGCCTTCCTCTGGCGGGCGTATTTATACCGGTCCGGTCCACACAGAAAAGCAATCTTTGTGTGCCCGGTGGACAGGATGTACTCCATCATTGTCTTGGCTGCTGCCACATCATCGATGCTGGTGTAGGAGACCAGGTTCTGGTTTTCCGTATACTCACAGCACTGAACAAAGGGAATGGTGTGATAAAGGCTGTTAAAATATCCCTGATCCATGGCGTTTAATATAATGGCGCCGCAGAGGTTAATGTTATTCAGCAGATTAAAAAAGGTTGATTCAGTAGATGAATTAAGATGCTGGACATTGACCAGGGTGTAGTAATCATGACGCAGGGCCGCGTCCTGTGCTCCCTTGATTACATCATTGTAAAATGGATTGGAGACGGACGGTATATTGATCAGAATGACCTTGCCGTCCTTTTTTGTATTGGTGGTAATAAAGCTTTCAGGCAGCGGATAATCCAGAGAATGGATGGCTTCCATAATCTTTTTTGCAGTGCTGCCCTTGACTGCGGCTGTATTGTTGATAAAGCGTGATACGGTGGCTATAGAGACACCGGATATATCTGCTATCTGGGAAATAGTTGGTTTTGTTGCCATGGCTGATACCTCGCAATCTAATGATATATTTAGAATACACCAAAATAGAAGAAATGTACAGAGAAAATGTAAAAAATGTAAATTTTTACAAAGTATTGACAATAAAATGAAAAAAAGATATAGTAATAAATGAAAAAGACATAAAAAACGGAAGAAAATGAAAATATTTTACATAAAAATGTAAAACACATAAAAAGGAGGAAAAATGAAGTTTGGTGTAAGTTCTTATGTCTGGGTATCTCCGTTTTCAAATTATACCATAGAACAATTAAAGCATGCCAAGGAGCTGGGATTTGACATCTATGAGATAGGCGTGGAGGATCCCTCATCGTTTGACCCTGCCTATGTAAAGCGTGAAGCTGATAAGGCAGGCATACAGGTTAACATATGCGGAGCCTTTGGCCCGGAGCGGGATATCAGCTCAGACGATCCCCGCTGCAGGGACAAGGGGATGGAGTATATCAGGACGCTGATTGATATGGCATCGGTTTTCGGCTCCCCCTATGTGGCGGGACCTATGTATGCGGCAACCGGTAAGGCAAGAATGGCTTCAGAGGAAGAACGGAAAAGGCAGAGATCCTATGCGGTGGATAATCTCAGGGATCTTGCGGGCTATGCCGCCGCAAAAGGAATCAGGCTGGCCCTTGAACCCCTGAACCGTTTTGAGACGGATTTTCTGAACACAGTTGACCAGGGGGTGGAACTTCTGGATGAGATTGGATGTGATAATGCAGGCTTTTTGCTGGACACATTTCATATGAACATTGAGGAGAAGAGTCTAGGGCAGGCGATCCGCAGGGCGGGCAGCAGGCTGTTTGACTTTCATGCATGTTCCAATGACCGGGGAACTCCGGGACAGGACCATCTTGACTGGAATGAAATCAGCGAGGCGCTGAGGGATATTGGTTATGACGGCGCGGTGGTGATTGAATCTTTTACAACAGATATAACAGAGATAGCAAAAGCGGTTTCGCTGTGGAGACCCCTGGCTGCCAGCCAGGATACGCTGGCCTTAGAAGGGCTGAAGTTTCTGAAGGAGAATTTATAAATAGATATTTATAAATCAAAAACATTTAACTAAGGAGGGTGTCAAATGAAAAAAGAACTGTTAGCATTAATGGTGGTTTCGGGAATGGCTCTGATGACTGCCTGTTCTGGTTCATCCCAGACAGAGACAACAACCGCAGTACAGACCGCGGCAAAGGAAGAAACATCTCAGACAG
>JAJQEA010000080.1 GCA_021201905.1 Clostridia bacterium | reverse complement strand
GTTGCTGCCTGAAGAAGTTGAAATCGGAATCTTGACTATATTGGTCCACAACACCGTCCGTTTGGGCGGTTTTCTTTTTGCCAGGTACCGGCTATGAATCACTTACATACCATCTACTCAACCTGCCAAATATCAGTTCCATCAACTCAACCTACCCCAAAACAATCCTGTCAACACAACCCTACCATTCAAATAGTGATAGATAAGTTCTGACAGATATAAAAAATGGGATTTCAAACATCCGACCATCTGCTGCCCGACGTAAGCGTCAAATCTCTCGCCTAGATATTTTTTAGATTCTGTGGCAAACTTGAAAAAACTAAAAAACTACTAGTTTTTTCAAGGAGGGTGTAAAGTTGGATGCTTGTACTCATGAGGTTCGCCTCAATCAATGGAAACTGATTATCGAGCAGTGTCAAAGCCGTCCCGATGGGCAGACAGCCAGGCAGTGGATGGCAGAAAACGGGGTTCAGGAAAAAACTTATTACTACTGGCTCAGGAGAGTCCGTAAAGAAGTCTACAGCCAACTGAGTGATGGAAGTACTTCTCTTCCTGCAATGCAGGAAAAAGGAACAGTTACCTTTGCTGAAGTCCCCATGATACCGCAACAGAATCCGGAAATTCCTTTTTCTTTCCAGCCCGCAGTCGTGATTAAAACTTCCCATGCAACTGTGGCAGTGTCGAACGAAGTTTCCGACAGGCTGCTTACCAGACTTCTGCAGGAGGTGTCCAATGCTTGAAGACGCCGGTGGAATCCGGCGCGTGATACTCGCATGTGGTTTTGTTGACCTGCGCAAAGGAATTGATGGACTGGCTCAGGTCATCGGTTCACAGTACAATCTGAATCCATTTGAAAAAGGGACCCTTTTTTTCTGTTCTGCGGAAGGCGTTCGGACCGTATGAAGGGACTTCTCTGGATGGGGAATGGATTCCTGCTATTATACAAAAGGTTTGAGGACGGTTCTCTGACATGGCCAAGGACAATACAGGAAGCAGCAGATATCACCGAAGAACAGTTCCGCCTCCTGATGCTGGGCTTTAATCCTCTTGACTTGAAGATCAAGGAAGTACATCCGGCAAAGGTTTTCTAAAAAGTATTGTGCTAAACAGAGAAAAATTTCTGTTGTTTTATCGCATAAAATCTGCTTATGGAAGCACTTTTTTGATATGTTGTGAATGCACGTCTGCCGCCCGTATAAGTGTGATGTAAGTAATATTTGAACCTTGAAAACTCTATATTTCCTCATTGTATATGGGCAGGCAATGCTGTTTTAAGCATAGGCGTTTTGCCAAAAGGCGAGATGCTTACGATTCGCTATTTCACTGATTCTGTAGTATAATCAGAGACAGTAAAGGACAAGGAGCGGATCAATGGGCAGCAAGCATACACTGGGTGAATTGAATAACTTAAGCCGTGAAGAGTTGATCACCATCATTCTCGGTATGCAGGGACAGCTTGATGCGTTGAATGAAAACATCGAGAAGCTTATTGAGCAGGTACGTCTTGCAAACCAGCAACGCTTTGGCCGTCATACGGAAACAATGGCATCCATTGAGGGACAGTTATCCTTTTTCGATGAAGCAGATGCCTTATATAATCCGCTTGTACAGGAGCCGGATCCTGATGAGATCCTCCCCAAAAAAGCAAAGAAGAAAAAATCCAAGGGGCAACGGGAAGCGGACTTAAAGGATTTCCCGGAAGATGTCATACCAACCCACACGGTATCTAAAGAGGTACTGGATGCTTTCTACGGTGAAGGCAACTGGAAACAGATGCCCAGTGAAACCTATAAACGTTTAAGACACGAACCTGAGAGCTGGACTGTAGAAATCCACACGGTAGATGTCTTTGTGGGGACCGATGGTTACCATCAGGATGAGTTCCTGCGTGGTGACCGTCCAAAGGATCTGTTCCGTGGCAGTATAGCAACACCTTCCCTTGTAGCTTCTATCCTAAATGTAAAGTATGTGAATTCTGCTCCGCTGCATCGGATTGAACAAGAATTCTCCCGTAACGGGGTTAACATTTCAAAGCAGACCATGTCAAACTGGATGATAAACAGTTCCCGCAGGTACTTGGCGCCTCTGGTGGAGTGCATGAAGCAGGAACTGTTAAAGCTTCCAGTGACACAGTCGGATGAGACTCCCACCCAGGTAATCAACGATGACAGAGCTCCCGGAAGCAAAAGCTATATGTGGGTGCATCGCTCCGGTGAATTCCATACAGAGTTCCCAATCGTTATCTATGAATACCAGAAAGGCAGGAACCATGAGTTTCCGCTTCAATTCTATCAGAATTACGAAGGAATTCTGGTTACCGATAGCCTTTCCCAGTATCATTTGATAGAAAAAAAAGCTTCGGGGACTGATAAATGCCAACTGCTGGGCACATGCAAGAAGGGATTATTCCGATGCCATAAAGATAGCGGATAAATCCAATCCTGATGCGGTACGACGTTCGGTTGCCTATCAGGCATTAAGCCGGATATCCCAGATCTATAAACTGGAAGGTGCCTTAAAGGATCTGACAGCCGGGGAACGTCTCAAAGAACGCCAGAACTCAATCAAACCTTTGGTTGAGGAGTATTTTGCGTGGGTAAAAAGCCAGCTTAAAAAAACTGCCGTACCTCCCAAAGGGAAAACAGCCGAAGGACTGAAATACAGCCTGAATCAGGAAAAGTATCTGAAGGTATTTCTGACTGATGGGAAGGTACCCATTGATAATTCATCAAGTGAACGTTCCATCAGAACTTTCTGTATCGGTAAAAAGAACTGGATGTTTCACGATTCCATTCAGGGAGCGCAGGCAAGCGCTGTCATCTACAGTATTTCGGAAACCGCAAAGCTCAATAACCTGAGACCTTATTATTATTTTAAGCATTTACTCACAGAGCTTCCCAAACTCTGTGACGAAAAAGGAAATATAGATTCTGCGAAGCTAAACCACTTACTGCCATGGGCAAAAGAGTTACCGGCTGAATGCAGAAAACCACGCCGCTGATATCTGTTAGCGGCGTTAATTTATAGGTAGGCGCAAGATTTGACGCTTACTGCCCGACACAAGAAATCCCTTGTTTTAGCCGGCCTTCGGCACTTTATTTATCTTTTCTTGACATCAATACTACGCACTCAACATGTGTTGAGGGTGTGATTCGGATGCCGTGAAAGCGGAATTTGGCCTTAGAGGAAATCCAATTTTTCACCTCAGATAGCTTTAAAAACGTTCAAATAAAATCATAATAGCTCTCATATTATGACTTAAAACATATTCTACAACATCTTTATCCTTACTTTTACACAGAATAATGCCAATACGACATTGGTCTCTGAAATCTGAGTCTATGAGCTTTGTTACATCTAAAACATAATGTTTTCTATTCCATTAGTACATAACTTTTGTTTCTTGATGCACCTTTTTTACAGATAAGCCTGTCCTCTACTATCTGACCAAGAACAACCTGTGCTCTCCTTTTCTTTATATTCAAAAGTTTCATCAGTTGGGTTGATGTAATACTACTATTCGCAATAATATAATCCATTACTTTAACTTCTTGCACAGCTAAATCTTGTCTTAGCGCATTTAGAATGCATTTTTTTGTTTTCATGCACTTTTAGCGCACTTTCCGATACAACTTCGGCATTGTCTCGTACTGTGCCAGTAGCTCTATAAAAATTCATCTGCAACGCAATCTCCATATCAATAAACTCCGGCTCAGGAAGTCCGTACTCCTTCATCTCTCGAAGTAATCTCGGAATACCTGTGCCCCAACCTTCAATAAGATTCATATAGGAAAATGCATGAACCAATGCTCTATTCCTAATTTGCGAATATCCCTCTTTCATCCTATCGATCGTCACTCCCGGCATCAGCCCGCCCGGTGAAGTGATTTCTAAACGGTCGTCATAAATAGCAACCTGAATATGCGATGATTGCAGGAAACTGCAATTCATTACAACATCGATGATAAGTTCACGAATACTGTCGGGAGGCAGTTCGTAAATATCCTTATGATAAAGACCTTCAAATTTTGCTCCAAGACATATATTTCGTAAGCGCCTAATAATAAGGCGCTTACGCATGTGAATTGTCAACGTACAGAGTTTTCTGCTGAGGAGCTGCTACAATAGATGATTCTAGAAAACGATCCGAAACTATGTCAATCTGAACCACATCCTGTTTAGGAAACGGAACTTCTGAGTGGATAATTAGGTTCTGGGGCAGTGTCACTTGCTTCTTTACGACAACGACTTACCCAGTAATAAAAGGAACTTAGTGCAATACCGTTTTCACGGCGCTAGTCCGCATCAGTCATGCCACTGTTGCGGCATTCCATGATAAGTTTAAACTGTTCCAATTTCGGAACACAAGATTTACGAATTGCTCCCATAATCTATCCTCCGTTTTGTAGTGAATTAATCCAACTTACTAACACTACAATTATGAAGGATTTACAAGAGACAAACAATCCGCCTTATTATTAGGCGCTTACTCTTATCGAGCTATATGTATTATTTTATGTAACCATCAGCCGTTTGCAAAATTACTTTATACGGATCCACACTCCTCACTGAACTTTTCAATAATTCAATTGATTTATTAATTATTTCTGTTTTATTTTTTTCAACCATCGCTTTTAAATATGCGGCACCACACCTCTTACTATTTCTACGAATTAACTCAGCAAGTATATCAGAAATATACCTATCAAAATGGATTTCTAATTGTCCATAGTAACCAGACAACAAAAAATCTTTTTGTGATTTCATTGCTTCTTTCTCCACAAACTCCAATCTCTCACACAATAATTCATATATATTATTGCATTCATTTCTAATCCAACATATACATTTTTCCCAATCTTCTTGAGTTTCTGGATCCTCTTTTTTTAATATTTTTTTCAATAACTTTTTACGGTTTCTTTCTTTTGCCGTATCTCTAACACTATCCGGTTTCATATTGTGTTGTTCTGTATGTCGCAATATTTTTATGTTTTCAACAAAAGTTTTAGCTTTCTCAAACCGTTCAGCATCACTACCAGAAGTTACCGGAAATGGTTTTATTGCTTGCATTCCATCGTTCGGCACAGGTTCTAAAAAAAATAACAGTACATCTGAGCCACAATCATGTAATAGTACATACAATCTACTAATCATATTCCAGAAAACCTCCTCTGCATAACCATTGATAATATATCTCCTTTCCTTATACTGGGAAAAAGATATATTCCATGGCTCACAAAGGTTATTTTACTATTTATTTCTTGTATCGCATCTTCTGACAACATAGCAATAATATGTCTCCGCAGCTCATTTTCTTTTCCTATGGTTTTATTATCTGAATAAATAGGAGCATCCATTATTTTTTCCCTCCTATCTGATTATATAAATCGTTTTCACCATAAACAACAATTCCATATAAGTTAAAACCAATCAGCGCAGACTTTATTTTTTTACCATCATAGATATCAATAATATCTTTAAAATTCGAATCTTTAAAATAAGCTTCAACACCTTCATACTTAACATTATCAAAAATGGCAGAAAATACAGATCTTCTATTTGTACTCCGTTTTACTTCAATATTTTCTTTAAACGGTTTCCCAGCATAATCACATAATATAGCATAGGTTACATATGCTGAAAATCGATTTCTAAACTCACGTGTTATTTCTACAATTTCTTTGAAAGCCTTAATATTACCATTTCTAAATTTATCAATTTCTAATATAAAATACGGAAATGGTTTTCTTTGCGATTCATCATTATTAATATACAATTCACACAAATAACTGATACGTTGCCACTCATCATCTGTCAATGCTACAAATTGTTTTTCCGTAAACAATGGCTTTCCTGTCATTTGAATCCATAAAAGTCTAATATATAAGTATAATGATCTTGGCTTATTTTTCACAATCTTGAAATTTTCTTCCAAAATAGCAATAGCTTCTATTATTCTAGACTCCTCTTCTTTATTTGGAACACAAACAGGCATATAATCTCCTAATTTTTTCATTGCTTGTCTATATATTCCAACATCAGAACCTTCTGCTAATAATTTTCTATTTTCTTCTTCAATTTCATCATATTTTCGAGCATATGTTAACACTGTAATAATCTTATTATGAATATTTTCTCCAAATACAGAAAACTGCATATCATTTACATCATCTACAATTTGCAACATCCTGCTTAAAATCTTAGCTTTTATTCTTTCGTTATTTTCTATATCATAAACTCGTAATGCAGCGTCTAAAAATACGCCAACTGAAAATCTTGTAATACCTGTTGACATTGCAGATTCAAGATACATTTCCAATTCATTAAATATTTCTCGCTCTTCCTCAGTAATACATCCTTCAGACGATATACTTTTTAATAAATTAGCTGATATTTCAACCTTTAAACGTACTAGTTGTTGTGATTTAGATTGGCTTCCATACTGATTAATAGCTTTTCTAAGTCTAGCTCTTGCATCTAACAATATTTTATTTTCATCATTGTTCCTTGGATCTCCGCTAAAAGTCTCTCTTATCATATGACTGGCTACTAATATCGCCTCATCATTTACTTCACCATTCATCTCATTCATAGTTTCTGCAATCTTATAAAAATATTTTTTATATTTTGTTGGTTCTGGACCATTAGGACCAAATTTTCTTATTAAGTTAACCACTTGTAATGCTTCACTATCAACCCCATCCATATCATAAAAATTAGTATTACGAATAACATTCAATAAACTCTCTATTTCTAAATCTAACAATTCATCATAACTATCTATTTGTTGCTCTAAAAATAACGCTGCTTCCAAAGCGCGTCGAAAATGAATCATCACTACACCGTCATCATGTAAATCCATTTTTATAACACTATTTCGTGCAATATTATGAATAAAATTCTGCCAATCACCTACTAAATTTTCATATGCTCTAAAACAATCATTGCTGGTAGTTCTAATCCGTATTTTCCAGCCACTGCTATCATATTAAAAATTTTAGACACTTTTTCAGTATAATATTCTGTATTATTCGGCTTCGAAAATCCTAATATCTCATACATTTTTACAAATGTACTTTTATTAAATGACTCACTTGAATAATCATTTAAATATTCTACAAAATACTTTTGAGCCAGATTAGCCTCACTTCCAGCAGAACGCTTTTGAATATCATGCAGTTCTTCAAACAATCGATTAAAAATCAATAAAAACCAATTTCCTTTATTAGAAAAGGATTTGATTCGTTCTTGGCTAACTGTTGTTTCTATTTGTTTTGAAACACCTCTGATTTTTTGTACAATTATATCAAAATTATCTGCATATCTTGCGGATATTGTATCAAGAGTTTTTCGAAGTTCAACAAGCTCTGTATCTTCATGCAAGCAATCATCTAAAGTAACTATATGAAATTTGCCTTTTTGTTCCTCAGTTATATCACCAACTACATACCTACTTCCAACAACAACAACATTGCATTCTTCTAGATTTTTACGCATATTTTCATATACTTCATCTTTTCCATAAGTATTTTTATCCCAAATTATTACCGTTTTTCGAGCACCTAATTTAGCATTAATATGGTTCTTTATTAAACGTTCCAAATCATCATATTGTTCTTTTTCTTTCATCTTAGACGTGATATAAATTACAGGATATTTTTTCATCATGCGAATACGATATGCCAAATTTCCTAATGTTGCTGTTTTGCCTGATGAATTACTCCCTTCCAACAACACAACACCATTTTTAGCTGGATCAGTATTTTTTAATTGAAATTCAACTTTTTCCAATAATTCATCATCTTTGTCTCTTTTGAAATAAAAACCAGATGCATATCCTCCCCAAAGGGGCATATTATTTTCTGTTGATAAAAATCGCATAAAGTATTCTTCCCTATCAATATAATCAGGATTATCTAAAATCGTATTATCAAGTACATTGACAGCCGCATCTAATTGATTTATAACCTGATAACTTAAATTTTTGACAGAATAATCCGCTTTATCAAATACCGAATCGATTGTTATTTCTACACCATCATCAATTTCTTCAATTTCATCATATATACCAAAATCATTATATCCGGCCTCACACAGTGCATCATATAAATTTTCATCATACAAATTTACAATTTCTTTTGAAACAAGTCTCTTTATTGGTCTAAGATTTTTTATATCTTCCGTGGCCCCAAAAATATATATACTTTTTTTCGGAAATGATATTAACGCATTTAAATCGTCAACTGTTAACCAATCATTGGACGGATTCCAACCATCTATAACTAATATCCCACTCATTTTTATACGCGTGGTAATTTTGTTCCAAAATTCATTTTTATTAGCTTTCGCAGACATTTTTGCCTCAAAAGTTATAGGAATATTTCTACTCTCACTCCCAGCCTTACCAAACAAATATGTGATATATGGATTTTTCCGAGAAAAATAATCATTTTTCATATCCACTCTATTTAAAACTGAACGCAAATCAGAAAATCCAGGTAACTGATTCATTAAAGATGTAACAATGCCACACCATCCTAACGATTCAAGTAATAAAAAGCGATTATCCAAAATACCTTCTTCTGCTTTAATAATCCTCCTTAATAATTCTTCCTCTTGCTCAGGCACCGCTTCACAATAATCAATAATCGAATCCATTAACTCTGAATATGGTACTAAAACATTATCAGGAAATATTATTTTTCTAATATCTTCTGATAAGGATTTTTTCAAAGCTGTAACATACATTTCTTTTTCATATGACTGTCCTAAAAATAGTATTGATGTTTCCGTGTTTATTCTAATTATCAGATCGTTAATATTTTGCATATTATTCCCCCTACTATAACTAATAATTACGTTTTTATGTCCATTATATTTAGTATATCATATGGAAAGTAAATTACAACATTCGCATTTCCCGAAAGTCCACCGTTCTACATACTCCATAAACCAGGACTGATTTCTCAATACCGTAATCAATTTCCCAAACCATGCATAATCTTTGCTACATCCTCGTCCTACAAAAAGTAATGTTCCATCTGACTTTTCATTATAATCCATCTGTCCTTTTTGAAATGCTCGAATCAGCATCCCATATAAAACTTCCGAAGTATATTTTCCACTTGCACTGATTTTTCTGCATTCAGTCTAATTTCCAATTTCAGCATAAATAGTACTGCCTTCTGTTCACTTCCGCTCACAAGCTGCAAACCTTGTATTCATTCTCCTCTGAAAAACAGATAATAATCTGCTTCTCATAAACATCAACCCTTTTTACCTTGTTTTTCACAATGTTTTCATCATACACACCACCACACACAGCAACCGCCAGAATCCTTTTCATCTTCTCATCCTGCAAGGTCGGAGAACACCCGCATGCCATCTTCCCCTTCTCCATTTTTGTTCCGCATCTCCATACAATCTTCCCTCTTTCCGTTCTACGTCTGAAACCTGCCCCGCAATTTCCACAAACCAATAGATTACTAAACAAATATTTGCTGCTATACCGATTGCCTGTATTCAATTTTTCTCCATTTTCATCCAGTACTAATCTTGCTCTCAGAAACATTTCCTCCTGTACTCTATCAAAAATCTCGGGCGAATAATAGCCGGATGACTGTCTTTCACATAATACTTCGGATGCTGTCCCTCATTTTTCTTACGAATTCCATTTAAATAATCTTCTGTAAAAGTTTTTTGGAGCAGACTATTTCCTTTATACTTTTCATTTTTCAGCATCTTTTGTATCGTTCTTGTGTCCCACTGGCTTTTCCCCGTTGCTGTTTTTATTCCGCTTTTCTAATTCTGCTTTAATCTGAGCAAAAGTATATCCTGTTAAATAAAAGTCGAATATCATCTTAACAACTTCCGCCTGCTCAGGAACTATTATCAACTCCCCCTCAATACATTGATACCCCATAAATGCTTTATAATTTGTAAAAATCCCCTGCTCAAATCTTCTTGTAACTGCCCACTGTATGTTTTCACTTATATTTCTGCTCTCCTCCTGCGCTACTGCTCCTGACAATGTTATATACGCTTCTGCTACTGGATTCAATGAATCTAACTTTTCATTTTCAAAATACATACTGATTCCCCTTTCCTTCAAAAATCTGATTATGTTTAATAGTTCAAGCGTGTCTCTTAACACTCTGCTTACCGATTTGGTAAGTATGTAATCTATTTTCCCTTTTTTCGCAAACCGCTTTTTCCAAAATCATAATATACACCTGCAAATTCCCAATTATCATTGTCCAATATCTGCTCTGTATAATATAAAATCTGATTTCCCAAACTTTCTTTTTGCGCTTTACTTTTGGTGCTGACACGACAATATGCTGCTACTCTCAGTTTTTTCTGTTCTTTTGAAGGTGGTAAAACCAATCTGATTTTTTTCATCAAATCATATCCCTCGTCAATTAAGAAAAAGACGCAAAGACATCATCGTCCTTGAACGTGTTTGAAAATTAAAAGTCGTGAATTCCAAAAGTAAATCCGGTATGCAGGACTAAACCCTACATCTACGTAAA
>JAJQEA010000079.1 GCA_021201905.1 Clostridia bacterium | reverse complement strand
CCCCCCCCCCCCCCCCCCCCCCCCCCCCCCCCCCCCCCCCCCCCCCCCCCCCATAATAAGGAATCATAAAAAAGGGATATCACTCTGTTATGAGTGGGATATCCCTTTTTGTAAGCTTCGGATATGTTGAAGGAAATCAAAAATCAATATTGTCAGGATCCGGTCCGGTCCTTCCGGTCTCTCCAAGTCCTGTTATTTGCAGGCATTCCTCCGGTGTCAGGCTAAAATCGAATATATCTGCGTTTTGAGCCATTCTTTCCGGGTTCAGAGACTTGGAAATCGGCAGTATATCCTGCTGAAGCTCCCACCGCAGGGCTGTCTGAGCAGCCGTCTTATGATATCTCAGTCCAATTTCCTTTATAACAGGATTATCCAATATGGTTCCATGGCCCAGGGGACTCCATGCCTGAATCTGTATCCCTTTTTCACGGCAATAGGCAGCGGTCTCTTTTTGAGTGAAGAAAGGATGAATTTCCAGCTGGTCCACACTTGGCTTTACATGGGCTGAAACCTCTATGTTTTGGATATGGTGGGGCAGGAAATTACTCAGCCCGATGGAACGGACCAATCCTTCCTCATACAGACGCTCAAAAGACCTCCATGTGTCCCGGCTTACCTGTTTCCATTCATCCCTAAAGACAGCCGGAACAGGCCAGTGGATCAGGTATAAATCAAGATAATCCAATCCCAGGCGTTTCAGGCTTCCCTCAAATGCCCTGAGGGTGTTGTCATAGCCTTGATCCGTGTTCTTTAATTTTGTGGTGACAAACAGCTCGCCTCTGTCAATGCCGGATTCCTTAATTCCCCTTCCGACGCTTTCTTCATTCCCGTAAAGCTGAGCTGTATCAATATGCCGGTATCCGCAGTCAATGGCATCCCTGACAGCCTGAACCGTATCATTGCCATCCGGGGTTCTCCATGTACCGTAACCGACGCAGGGAATCTTAACTCCGTTGTTTAAAACAAAACAATCCCTTATATTTTTCATTCAAATAGGTTCCTTTCAATTTTAAAACTCATTCTAATACAGCAGGCGCGGCAGGAATAAAACAACATCCGGGAAAAATGCAAGTAACCCGATAGCTAAAAGAATTGCGGCCAGGAACGGAATCATGGATTTGGTGTACTCCTGCAGGGAACAATCCAGGATTGTATTGACTGTATACATACTCATGCCCACAGGCGGTGTGTTAACCCCCATGGTTACAATGACACACATGAGAAGTCCAAGGTGTACCGGGTCAATTCCCACAGACTGGCACATTGGAAGAAGGATTGGCGTCAAAAGCAGTATTACCACGGAGCCTTCCATAAACATTCCGACAAATACCAGAAGTATAATAATAAGGATTAGCACCAGGGCGGGATTGGTGGTGATGCCGGTAATGAATGTTGTCATTTTCTGAGGTATTTTATCAATGGGTATGCCGTAGCCAAACAGTGCCGTCAGGGAAACAATCATCATGATAGAACCGATATCCGCTATGCTGTCTCTCAAGGCTGTTATAAAGGACTTGACAGTCAGTTCCTTATAGATAAAGGCGCCTACAAATACAGAGTAGAAGCAGGCAAAGGCCCCCACCTCAGATGGGGAAAAGAATCCCATCCTGATACCGACTAAAAGAATGACCGGAAACATGACAGCCCAGATCGTTTCCTTTAAATTGATACCGATTTCCTTCCATGTGGCCCGGTCCTGCCTTACAGGTTTATACCCCCTCATCCGGGCAATGACTGCCACAGACACCATAAGGACAATCATCATATATAGACCGACAAAGATACCTGCTGAAAAAAGCTTTCCGATGGAGACACTGCCTGTAGTGCCGTATATGATAAGGCCCACTCCAGGAGGTATCGTGGCGGTAATCAGCGAGGTGAAGGTAAGGACATTTGCAGAAAACCCTTTGGAATATCCGCTTTTAATCATATCAGGACCCAGAAGCCTGGCTTCCATGGCGGCGTCTGCCGTAGCGGAACCCGACACACCTCCCATCAGGGTACTTAAGACCACGCTGGTCTGGGCAAGTCCGCCTCTCATATGTCCTGTTAAAAGGGTGGCAAGACTGACAAGACGTTTTGTGACGCCTCCGTTATTCATAAGGTTGCCGGCCAGGATGAACAGGGGTATGGCAAGCATGGAAATGCTCTGTACCTGGGTTAAGGGGAGCTGTGCAATGTGTGTCAGCGGGAAATGGGTATTTAACAAGAAAAATACCATACCGGACGCACCGATTGCAAATGCAACCGGTACACCCATTACCAGGAAGATAAGGAATACTATAAAAACATATATCATATTGTTGTTCTCCTTACATTTTTGAAATGACGGTTGTGTCTGATGACACCATCAAGTCACACAGACGTTTAACAGCCGTTATAAACATCAGGGAGAAACCTGCCGGAATAGAGGCGGCAACCCACACGTAACTGAGAAAGGGAATGCCCTCCAGCGTTCTTTTGCCCACATTCATACAAAGCAGGATACCTTGTTTTATCATCATGAACATCATTACCAATAAAACAGCATATACCATGACGGCAACGGCCTTTTGGAACCTGACAGGCAGTTTTGCTATCAATATATCCACATTCACCATCCTGCCTGCGCGAAAGGCCACGTCACCGCCCAGAAAAGTGGTCCAGGCCAACATGAGCAATGCCACATCGTTATACCAGTTCAGTGGATGTCCCAGCAGACGTACCACAGCTCCCAACATCAGTACGGATGTGAACCCCACAACACAGGTCATGGTAATCGCGAGCTCCGCTTTATTCAGAATCTCAAAAAACTTTTTCATTCCCAGTTCTACCTTTCATTAAGCTGGATTTCAATATGATTATTTACCAAGTGCGCTCATAATATCATTGTATGTATCTGTCAGGCCAAGCTGCTCGTAAGACGTCTTGGCAGCCTCACGGAATGCGTCTGTGTCAATTTCAGAATGGTCAATCACAGTCATGCCTTCATCAATACATTTCTGCTTTGCTTCCTCAGTAAATTCGCCCAGCATCTTGTCAGAACAGGAATTGCATGCCTGATCACATGTCTCAATCAGGGCATCCTGATATTCCTTTGGAAGGCTGTTGAACCAGCCTGCGTCAACCACCACTGGGTTTAGCAGAAGGATATTATGTGTTTCAGAAATCGTGTTCACATTCTTTATCTCATAGTAGCTTTCAGAAACAATACAAGGATAAACATCCTCATAGCCATCGATTACCTTATTCACAAGGTTGTTATAGATGTCACCACGGCCCATTCCCTGTACACTGCAGCCCAGTGAGCTGACAGCGGCACGCCAGATTTCCGTGTTGGGGCAGCGTAAGGTGAGTCCTTTTAAGTCGTCGGGTTTCAGCACTGGCTTGCCGGCCACCACATTTCGGTAACCCTGTACCAGGTTAAGGGATACCACCTTTATATCGTTCTCTGTTTCCAGTTTATTAATCCACTCCTTGACCATGTCCAGTTCCTTTACTGCATTAATATCGTCCATGGTCTCAACGAAATAGGGAAGATTAAACATGGCCAGTTCAGGCACATAGGTTCCCAGTCTGGCAAAGTCCGTGTTGTAACCCCAGTTTGTGTCTGAATCCTTAAAAGAATTAATAATGTCCTCCTCGGATCCAAGAGTGTTGCTGGGATAAAGGTCAATTACAAGGCCGCCGTTTGTTTTCTCCGCCACCGCATCGGCCCACTCCTGAAAATATGCCTGATATGGATGGGTTTCAGTCTGGGCATGCCCGAACATCAGAGTGTAGGTTTCTTCCGGTGCTGCGGCTGTGTCCTCTTTCTTTTCCTCTGCGGCAGATTGAACGGCCGTCGTCTCTTTATTCTCCGGAGCTGCCGTAGTACTTCCGGAGCCGGAGGAGCAAGCGGTTGATGTCATTACAATTGCCATTCCTATTGTTGCTGCTGCAATACGTTTCATCATTTTTCTCATTTGGAAAGCCTCCCGAATTATATGTTTTGTTGGTTTTTAGAGTTATCTCTATGGTGTTATTGTAATAAATGCCTATATTTTTATCAATGGTAATTGTGCACAAAAAGTGAATCCATTTTTTGTATTCATTTTTTGTATACAAATTTTGTATTCTGATTTAAACTATAGATAAATTAAAATGGATTATCATTATTTTGTGTGGAAAGGAATCAACTAGGCATGGAACATTCATTATTTCCCTTTAAGACTGGCTTTCAATGTGTCCTGGAATCAAAAGAGCAGCTTCCCCAACTGAGAAGACTGTTTGGCCTTTTGCACCGGGAAGGCTTTTACGGGGTTGAGTTAAACTTACCTGATTTGGATTTAATAAAACCAGAGGAACTAAAGTCATTATTAAATGAATATCAGATGAAAATGAACATGCTGGCAACGGGGGTGTATGCGAAAGCACATGGCCTGTCACTCAGCTCAGGTATTACGGGTGAAAGGATAAGGGCTGTCAATGGATGTAAGAGGAACATTGATTATGCTGCGTCCATGGGATGCGGAATTATAATCGGTTTCCTGAAAGGAGGTCCTGGCAGTGACAGTGAATTTGCAGAGCGGCTTTTTCTGGAATCCATGCTGGAATTAAAGCCATATATAGAAGAAAAAAAGTGGAGGTCCTCATTGAGGCAACGAACCACAAAGAGGCATCCATTATCAGGACGCTAAAGGAAGGGGCGCACGCAATTGATTTTCTGGACTGTCCGTTCATCCGGCTTCTGGGGGATACATACCATATGAATATGGAAGAACCATCACTTCTGGATTCACTTTCAGAATATATGGATTATTATCCTCATCTGCATATTTCGGATGATAACCGGGCATATCCGGGTCTGGGAAGTCTTGACTTTGCCGCCATATACCGGAAACTGATGGAGTGCGGTTACAAGGGAACCATGGCTGTGGAGGGGAATATACAGAATGGCTTGCTGGAGGATACACAGATATGCGCGGCATATCTGCATAAAATGTGCGGCGGTTTGTATACCCCCTCCCATGTTTCCTGCCATGGGGTTTAATAACTTTACTTTTTAATAAAAATGGATTAGAATGGTTTTAATACGTAGTTGTCACAGGAGGATATGATGGAAAAAGACAACAGCTTGACAAATAAAGCCTATGAAACCATACGGCAGCAGATTTTTGATTTCGATCTGTTTCCAGGGCAAATCGTATCCGACTATCTTCTCAGCAAGGAGCTGAATATGAGCCGTACCCCCATCAGACAGGCACTCATGCGCCTTAAAAATGAGGGACTGCTGGAAGAACAAAGCGGTAAGAAGAACTACCGTGTTTCTACCATTACAAAAGAAGATATACAGGATCTCTTTGATTTTCGGGAAGGGATTGAGACCACAGCCTTCATGCTGTCCTGGCGCAATGGGATTACCTCTGAGCAGCTGGAAAACCTTCAGAAAATTACGGATAAGATGAGAGAAACAAAGGATGCCGGACAAGCCAAAGAACATTTTTTTTATGATCAGCAGTTTCATAATGAGCTGGTCGCGCTATCCAACAATAAGCGGCTTATAAAGGCCCATGATGAGATACTGCTTCAGCTGACCAGGATGCGGTTTCTTTCGTTTTTGGAAAATTCGCTGCAGAGTAAAGCGTGTATGAAGCACCAGGCTATCATAGACGCCATTAAGGACCAGGATTATGAGCGCGGGCGCCAGGCCGTTATTGATCATGTGCGCTCATCCCGTGATGATTATATTAATCTGTTTGGCAACGGGTTATCGGCTAATTCCCTCTGTCTGCTGCGCTATTTTACAAGAAGTCCTGAAGCGGATTCAAAAGAAGTTGAATAAGAAAAGGCCATGATACCATGAAGGCAGATTCGGAGAATGCATTCATGATTTCATGGCCTGCTTTTTCTTTTTACCTCAGACACATTCTAAGACAGCTTCAGCGCCCACTCCTTACAATCCCACACATCGGTTGCCAATCCCTCAAAAAATTCAGGTTCATGGCAGATAAGCAGGATGCTGCCCTTATATTCCTTGAGGGCCCGTTTCGGCTCATCCTTTGCATCCACATCCAGGTGGTTGGTGGGCTCGTCCAAAAGGAGCACATTGGATTCGCGGTTAATCAGCTTGCAGAGTCTGACCTTGGCCTGTTCGCCTCCGCTGAGCACCCTGACCTGGCTTTCGATGTGTTCCGTGGTCAGGCCGCATTTTGCCAGGGCGGAGCGGACCTGGTACTGCGTATAGGCCGGAAATTCGTTCCATATTTCCTGAAGGCAGGTGGTGGTATTGCCGGGGGCCATCTCCTGCTCAAAGTAACCGATGGACAGGTAGTCGCCCAGCTCCACAGTGCCGCTTAGGGCAGGCGTAAGACCCAGTATGCTCTTTAACAGCGTGGTCTTTCCGATACCGTTGGCGCCTACCAGCACGATTTTCTGTCCTCTCTCCATGACAAGATTGAGAGGACGCGACAGCGGCTCATCATAACCGATAATTAAATCCTTTGTCTCAAATATATATTTGCCGGGAGTACGGGCTTCCAGAAAATGGAACTCCGGCTTGGGTTTTTCTCTGGCAAGTTCAATGACATCCATCTTGTCCAGCTTTTTCTGGCGGGACATGGCCATGTTCCTGGTGGCGACCCTGGCCTTGTTCCTGGCCACGAAGTCCTCCAGCTCCGCAATTTCCTGCTGCTGCCGCTTATAGGCGGCCTCCAGCTGGGACTTCTTTACAGCGTATACTTCCTGGAATTTGTCATAATCCCCCACATAGCGGTCAAGCCTCTGGTTTTCCATATGATAAATCAGGTTGATGACACTGTTGAGGAAGGGTATGTCATGGGAAATGAGGATGAAGGCATTTTCATACTCCTGCAGGTAGCGTTTCAGCCAGTCTATGTGCTGTACATCCAGATAGTTGGTAGGCTCGTCCAACAGCAGAATGTCCGGCTTTTCCAGAAGAAGCTTGCCTAAAAGCACCTTGGTGCGCTGTCCCCCGGAGAGCTCCGTCACGTCCTTGTCCAGTCCTATGTCGGCCAGGCCAAGGGCGCGTCCCATCTCCTCCACCTTGGAATCAATGATATAAAAATCATGGGCCATGAGAAGATCCTGTATGGTTCCCAGCTCATCCATCATGGCGGTCATCTCATCCTCACCGGCTTCCCCCATCTGATCGCAAATCTGGTTCATATGTTCTTCCATCTCAAAGAGGAAGGCAAAGGCGCTCTTTAACACATCACGAATGGTCATGCCCTTTTCCAGCACCGCATGCTGGTCCAGATAACTGACCCTCACGTTTTTTGCCCACTCCACCTTGCCCTCGTCAGGCATGAGCTTGCCGGTAATAATGTTCATAAAGGTGGATTTTCCCTCTCCGTTCGCCCCAATCAGACCAATGTGCTCCCCCTTTAACAGACGGAAGGAGACATCCTGAAAAATAGCCCGGTCCCCAAAACCGTGGCTTAAATGTTCTACGTTTAAAATGCTCATATTATCAAAAACTCCTTTTCTCTCAGCAGTATTATTCTACATGACATAACCTGTTCTGACAAGCATAAACCTAACTTTTATAAGGGTTTATTCAAGGTTTATCAGGACGGGGAATGAAAATGGGGCAAATTCAAAAAAGATTCAAAATAAATACAAAATAAAATGAACCATTTGCCGCCCAATCTTCTCTATATAGCAGGTGCACCGATTAACAACACCTTCTGGCAGTTATGCCGGAAGGGATATATAATGGTTCCATATACAAGTGGTTCCAAATAAGAGACGGACCATGGAAGGAGTGGATGGACATGGAGCAGGAGACGGCAGGTCTGGTACGCCGTATGGCGGAGGGAGACAGCCAGGCATTTGACCGGTTGATGGAATATTATTATCCCAGGATACTGCGCGTGGCATATCTCATATCCGGAAGTCATGCAGACAGCGAGGATATTGTTCAGGAGACCTTTGTGCTGTGCTGGATGAACCGAAAGAAAATCAAAGAACCGGAATATTTTGGGAACTGGCTTTATAAGACCCTTACCAGGGAAGCCTGGCGGTATTGCAGGAAGAACAGGAAAGAACAGCCGGTGGAAGAGGTGTTTGGGAAGGAAGAACCTGAAACAGCCTCAGTGCTGGATGAAGTTATGACGCGTTCCCGGGAAAAGGAGCTTTATAAGGCAATCAGGAATCTTCCGGTGAAGCAGAGGACAGCCGTTGTCCTGTACTATTTTAATCAGATGTCCACCAGGGAAATAGCAGGTATCATGGGATGTCTGGAGGGAACCGTTAAGTCCAGGCTGTATACGGCCAGGGCGAATCTGAAACAGGAATTGATGGAAGAAAACAAGAGGGTAGGAAGGGAGGTAACCTTATGAACAGACGGAGTAAACCGGTGACGCACAAGGAACTGGAAGAGCAGATAGGCCGTACTCTTTGCAGCCGGGCAGAGTCCATACAGGTGACTTCCGCAGATACAGAGAGGATGCGGCGCTCTGTTCACCGGAAAATAGAGGAGGAATCAGGAATGAAGAAATGGAATATGAAGCGTGTATTTGTAGTGGCGGCAACTGTCTGCGTACTGGGCACCATAACAGCGGTTGCAGCCGGGAAGGTGGCATATACAAGCGGCGGAGGCAGTCATCTGGATGATTTTACCTATGATAAACTGGGAGAGATGGAGACAAAGCTGGGCTATACCACCAATGCTCCTGAAACGTTCAGCAACGGATACAGATTTGATGTGGGAATGCCCACCCATCAGGACGCCATGGACGAGGATGGGAATGTGATAAAGTCCACGGAGAGCTTTTCTCTGAATTACAAAAAGGACGGAAGCCCGGATATATTCGTTACAGTCCAGGGCACAAGCCTGTATGAGGAGGATGGACAGCCGGATCAGGTCTTTGAACATAACGGGATTACTCTGAACTACACCAGGGACCAGTACCGTTTTGTTCCCCCGGATTATCAGCCATCCGATGAGGAGAAGGCAAAGGAAGCAGCCGGAGAACTCTATATCTCTTATGGAAGCGATAAGGTAACGGACCAGGTTGCACAGAGCATGCTCTGGAAGGATGGGGAGAAGGTTTACATCATAACAGCCATGGATAATCCCATGACAGCCCAGGATATGGCCCGGATGGCCGGAGAATTGATAGACAATAAGCAGTAAAGCAGAAGAATTCAGCAGATAAAAATTGCAGATAAAAACAGTAGATAAAAACAGGATATAAGTACTGGAGTTAAGTAAGAAGGCCCTGTATGGTTCAAGCAGCATTGCGCAGCCTGAATCATGCAGGGCCTCCCTGTTATCCGATCATACTGCGGACCGCATTTCCTGTTATCCGATTATCCTGCGGGCCGTGTATCCTGCCATCCGCTCATCCTGTGGGCCGTGTTTCCTTCTATCCCTGGCAGGCATCCACAAAGCTTTTAAATATATTGGCGGACACAGTGTCTGTCTGCCACATATACTCCGGATGCCACTGCAGGGCCAGTAGATAGGGATAATCCGGCATCTCCAGGGCCTCGATGATGCCGTCGGGCGCATGGCCACTGGCTGTGAGGCAGGGAGCAATCCTGCGCACCGCCTGATGATGGGAACTGTTTACTGCGATTTGTGTTTTCTCCTCCGCAATTGTGTACAGCAGCGTATCCCGGCGCACATCCACATGGTGGGAAGGCAGGCTGCATGAATAGGGCTGCTTGTGGGCAATGGGAAAGCCGGTTTGCGTCTGGCTGGGAATATCCTGGTAGATGTCGCCTCCCAGCCCCACATTGATGATCTGGGCTCCGCGGCAGATTCCCAGCACCGGCTTTCGGGCGTCCACGGCAAGCTTCAGGAGGGACAGCTCCATGGTATCCCGCGCCATGGATACATTGCCGCACTGGGTATGTGTTTCCTCCTTCAGAAGGAATGGATGAATGTCCGGGCCGCCGGAGAAGAGAAAGCCGTCGCACAGACTGCCCAGCTGTTTTAAGTCCTCTTCGGGTACCTCCAGGGGAAGAAGGACGGGCAGGCCTCCTGCCGCTTCAATGGCCCTCAGGTAGGTGGGGCGCACGCTTATATCGTCGTTATCCGTATTGTGGGATGGTGTTATGCCGATTACTGGTTTTTTCATGGTATTTGGATTCCTCCATGTGCTCTGTGAGTAATATATGCTGAATATATGAAAAAGAGCCCCTTCCGTCTGGAAGAGACCCTTATGTAATACTTAATTAGCCTTCGGAAATAGCTCCGGTTGGGCAGGTAGCTGCGCAGGTTCCGCAGTCGATGCAGGTATCAGCATCAATAACGTACTGGCTGTCTCCCTCGGAAATTGCACTTACTGGACATTCAGCTGCACAGCTGCCGCAGCTTACACAAGCATCACTGATTACATATGCCATGATAAAATACCTCCTTAAGATTTGTCTACATTGTTATTTTATTTTATACTATAACGTCTAATTATTCAAGAGGAAAATCGTTCCTAAACCAGCGAATATTGTATAAATTTAGGAGCAATGGGTCCTTTGGTCGCGTATTCCCTGAAGAATCATTTTGCCCGTCTTTAGGATTTAGCACTATAATTCTTTAGGACTTGTTTATCTAACTATCT
>JAJQEA010000025.1 GCA_021201905.1 Clostridia bacterium | reverse complement strand
CCGCGGGAAATAGATGCCTTGGCCCTGGGAGATGAGTTTCCCAGGGTTTTTGGCTTATAAAGATTTACGAGCTCATCGGCGTTGATGTTGAGTTTTCTACCTGTTGTGAAAAATTTACTGTCTTTGGAAACCTGAACTATTTTTGCTTCCCTATATGGCCGGATGATCCGTTCCACCGATGAACTTTATTAAGGCACTGGTTCACAATACGGATATACTTTTTCCTGATGAACCCACCAGCGGTCTTGACCCTACAAACAGCAGGCTTATGAAGGACATTGCAATGAAATTAGGAAGACTAATCTGCGGTGATATTCATATCCAGTGGAAATTTGGATTTTACTTTGTTTGTTTTAACAGTAGTCCATGTTTGTGGTGTTATGGCTTCATCAGAAGACTGGAAACATAAAGCAGCCGCCATTATGGTTTATTCCAATCTGCGGCTATGGGATTGTTTTTCATGGGAGCAATTGTAGCTGTAGCTCATTGAATCGTGCTTGTGTTGTAAGAATGTCAGTACTATAATAGAGCCGTTGCCGGTGGAATCTGGTTTTTCACTTACCAGTTCATCCTTTGGCCGATGTTGGTGGTACACCCGTTTTGGCTTCTTCTGACGATGGAAATTTTGTTCTAAGCGCGGCTGGCAGGGAATCACTTCCGATTTATGGATATGATGAATTGGCAATGAACGAAAAAAGGTAGTTATCAATATAAAAATAGTGCCGCCAGTTGGTAGTGAATATTATAGTGCATTGCGGCTGAAGCCAAAATCTTTCTTACTGCTTGAATATCTGGAATTTTGCGAACAGCCGAAGGCCGATTAAATTAACAATTATAATCTCAGGACGCAGAATATTCCTTTTTTATTCATTTTGTCTCTATTTGTCTGTCACAATCGGTTGATTATATTGTCTAATAAGGAGAAGTATAAAATAAAGGAGATGTATTTATGCAAAATGAAACATTTGAGCTTATCGACAGAGCGGTTGACGGTGACAAAAAAGCATTGGAAAGCCTGCTTGTAAGCGTACAGGATATGATTTACAATCTGTCCCTGCGTATGCTTGGCAGTCCGGCTGATGCAGAAGATGCCCTTCAGGAAATTTTTGTCAAGGTAATCACGCAGCTTTCAACCTTTAAAAAAGAAAGCGCCTTTTCCACATGGGTTTACCGCATTGCCACAAACTATTTAATCAATTATAAGAAATCCATGTTTGCACAGCGGCCATTGAGCTTTGAATTTTATGCCCAGGATATTAACGCAGGGTTTATTCCCAACACTGAGGACTTGACGCAGGGGATTGACGAGAATATTCTGGCCGAGGAACTAAAACAATCCTGCACCAATGTAATGCTGCAATGTCTTGACCCTGAAAGCCGCTGTATTTATGTTTTGGGAATCATGTTCAGAGCCGACAGTAAAGTGTGCGGTGAGATTTTAGGGATAACGCCGGAAGCCTACCGCCAGCGTCTGTCACGCATTCGCAAAAAGGTAGCGGAATTTTTAGGGGAATACTGCGGCCTTTCCAATACAGGGAAATGCAGCTGCAAAAAGCGCGTTGGATATGCCATTCAAACCCACAGGCTGAATCCGTCAAATCTTGAATACAGCCGGTTAGAACAATGGAATGGCGCCGATACCGCAGACTTTATACAGGCAATGGAGACTATGGACACGTTATCCTTTGTTTTTGCAGATTTGCCTAAATACCGCTCGCCCCAGGACATGAAAGATTTTCTTGTAAAATTGCTCGATTCTAACAGCATGAATGTAATTAAGGCAGAGGTGTAAGAATGGCACGGGAACCAATCATAAAGGAACTCATTCATACCAGACGGTGCTGCCCCGCTGACCAGTCCCCTCTGATGACAATTTTGGAACAAAAGCTTGTTTCCTATGCATACGAAACAGACTGTGTAAACTGTATGACAAAATACAGGGAGGAAAAAACAATATGAGAGAAATGTTACTGACACTTCTGATAGGCGTTATTGCTGGAATCATTGATGTTTTGCCAATGATTAAAATGAAACTTGACAAGTATTCTGTTTCTTCCGCATTCGTACACTACATCATTGCGCCGTTTATCATTTTCAATACGGAATTATTCGGTATGGCGTGGTGGTTAAAGGGCGGTATTATAAGTCTCTTGCTTGCAGTGCCAACCATGATTCTTGTTGCAAAAGACGATAAAAAATCGGTGGTGCCAATGATCATTATGTCAATTATTTTGGGAACGCTTGTTGGAGTTTCCGGCTTTTTTATGCTGTAAGCGAGAGCAACAATCAAGATAAGGTAGGTGCCTAAAATGACGACTTCAAATATAAACGCTATTATCCAAAGTGATATTCACAAAGTCTGGGAAGCAGTTTATTGAATATACGAAAGAGGGGTATCCAACTACTTTTTTTGATAAAGCAGCAGGGGCTCTTTATCCTAACTGTGGGGAGTCCGCCAGTACGCTCAAAGGAAAAACAAGCCTGTCTCCAATGCCGGGCTGCAGGCTGGATGGCATTGCGCATGCCGTAATCGTCATATTCGCCCGGAGGAACTTATGGCAACAGGAAACATGACACTTAGATGACTTGTTTGGTATGTTATTCTTAAGAGAAAATGGAGGTTTGTGCTATGATTGAATCGAGATGTGGGATCCTGTGCAGTGAGTGCGGATACAAGGAACAAATGGGATGCAACGGCTGCATACATATTGTGAAGCCATTTTGGGGCGACATCTGCCCTGTAAAAGCATGCTGCGAGTCCAAGAGGCATGAGTACTGTGGGCAGTGCAGTGAATTCCCCTGCGCCCTGCTCAACCAGTTTGCTTTTGACGAAAAACAGGGAGACGGCGGAAAACGGATTGAACAATGTAAATGCTGGGCGAAGGGCAGGTGATTTTTTGGCATCAAATCTGGAATTTGCAGAATACGGAGTTTACTGTGACGGCAAAGTGATTGGCGCGGTTCATCCGAGCGACCTGTGACGAGCTGCCTGCGCCAAAGCCGAAAAAGAAGAGGTATAATTGAAATAAAGTCAGAACCATTTTGAAGAGAGAGGGTATGAATATGATTACACCAATGACAAAAGCTTGGGAAACGGAACTGTTGTGGTCTGAGGAGGAACTGTCTAAAAAGAGTAAAATGAAAAATGAGGGGGGAGGTCTTTTAATCCTGGGGATTGGGGTGCTGGCTTTGGGAGTACTTAACCATCTGCTGCTTCATATTATCTATATCTATGAACGCGATATGATCTGGATAGCAGTTTCCGTCAGCTGTGTACTTTTGGGTATCGTCTTCACCGGATTCGGAGTTAAACTGATAAACAAAACCGGCGCCTCTGTTGCAGAGATGACCGCCAGGGACAGCGGCTACAGTACAGAAGAAATTATGGGATTCTACAGGGAATGCCGCCAATCAGATTCGCTTCTGCTGTCTTTGACTCCCCAGCCCACAAAAGAGAAGGACTTTATAAAAGTTGGCTTTTTGACTAAAAACTGGCTGCGGCTGCCAAACAGGCTTTATCATGGAGTCATGCGGATATCAGATATTGTGGTAATCTGGTATGAAGAGTCTGCGCTTCCCGGCTATGACCCTGGTATTTTCGTCATTAAAAGTAATGGAAAAATGCTGTATGTGAAATGCAAACCTGATATAGGTACAGAGTTCGTTGAGGCGATTACAAGCAGAAACCCCAAAAGTATTACAGAGCGGTGTTTTACGTTTGAGGGGAATGATTATGATGCATTTCAAAACCCACAGAAGGCAGCGGACCTTTATAGATAGCCAACCAGCCACCAATTAAATGGGGATCAGAGCTTTTTCAGGGATAAGGAACGGCTTAGTGGAAATTGTGGGAGGAAAATTGAATGTATGATAATTGGAAGAAAAGCAATAAAAAAATGAGAATGTTGATGGTATTCACGCTGTTCTTCGCAGCCGTGCTGTTTATCATTTTTTTCTTTGAGCTGGTTCCCCTTGCCGATGAACTGGCGAAGGGCAGTTCAATGACGCCTGCAGACATGAAATTGTACGGGGAAATATTCAGCATTTGTATTTTAATACTTACGCTTGGCGCACTGGTGCGTAAAATCAAGGAGGATCCTGAAAAAGTATTTATTAAAAGCCTGAGAAGATATGCCAATACCACACAGAATCCGGAGGCGGCGCTGGGGCGCCTCAAGAAAACATGGGAAAGCGGTGAGCAGTTGCGCGACTGGTGCCGTATGGATGAGGAATATATCATCGTATGTATAAATGGCCCCTGTTACGCAAATGTGATACCTGTTCGGGAGGTGGTATGGGCGTATAAAACAGTCACACGGGTAAATGCCGTCATAAAAACAGACACAAGTTTGATGGTGCGCTATGCAAACCAGAAAGGAGGAAGCATCTCCATAAGCGAACAGACAGTCGATTATATTTTGCAGCAGTTTATGGAGAAACACCCAGATATTGTGGTGGGACACAATCGGGAAGTGGAAAAACTCTACCTGAAAAAGGATATGGCGGGACTCAAGGAATACGCCCGCCAGCAGCGCGCGGGCATTCTTTGATTCTAGTTTGGAAAACAGTTATAGAAGCAGGCTGATTTTCACTTTCAGCCTGCCTTTTTAAAAGATATATTCGCTTAATTGTACTCAATTCTTCCACTTTATTCTTTTAATACCCATCAAAGATATCCCCAACAGATAAACCACGCATATCACAAAGAAGATTGTGGCATGCTGTCCCAGCACATCCTCCAATTTGTTGGAATTCATACCTAAAAGCATCTGGGAATAAGACCAGAGAAGGCCTGCCTTGGTATTGGCGGCAATCATGCCCGTAACACCGCCCACCAATCCGATGGAAATGGGAGTGGCAAAATTCCGTGTTTCAGTGGCAGCCAGAAACTGCAGGGCTGCAATCACAAAGGCGCCGGCCAGCCCGCGGATCATCCAGAAACAGAGGTCGGCAGGCGGCAGGCCCGGCAGGCCGATGATCTTCCCGGAGGCGAGAAAGAGAAGGGCAAACCATATCTGGGTCATGGCAGAGATGGCGCATACCAGGATGAACTTGGACAGGTAGATGGTGCGGTATGGTATGGGGCGGGAGAACAGGGTATTCCGGCAGCTGTTGAAATTCTCGTATCTCCACAAAAATGCACAGTATGCTCCGATTAAGGGAGCGAAAAAGAAGGCGGCATAGAATAAGGTCACCTGGGTCCAGTAGGAGTACCAGCCGGATTTCAAAATCTCCAGGTTAGACAGGTAATTCCCAGCTCCCAGTAAAATTGGTATGACGGGAATCAGGAGAAAGGCCGGCCATATCAGGGTCCCCTTGCATTTCATTCGTTCGCAGATGATTGCTTTTACGATCATCAGATTTTCCTCCTTATATGGTTTCGCGGACCATTTCTAAAAAATGTTTCTGTCCATGGCGGTACAGGATGATAGTTGCGGCAGCCAGGACAGCCATCCAAAGAAATGGATACATATCCCAGTAATAAGTGGTGTACCGTGTTGCTTCATTATAGAAATACCCTGCATTGCACAGTGACGCATAGTAGCCCCATGGGATCAGATACCGCAGCGGCCACCGGTTCAAGAACCAGGAAAACAGTCCGGTAAACGTGCCTCCTATGCTTATAAAGATAGGCGTCAGCTGATTGGTAAACTTGAGGGAAAGGTTCAGCTGAAGGATAAATATGCAGAGAGAGGTCAGTAATATTGTTGTAAAATATCCCGGCAGACGGGACACGACGCCCGCGCCATATGGCTGTGAAATGATCCGGAACAGAACCGTCTGCATCAGAGTGAACAGGAGAATATAAAAACTGCCTGCCATCACTTTTCCGCGGTAGATATGCTCCGGTTTCTGCATGGTGCAGAGCCATTTGTAGGTATTCCCCATCTGTTCCATATCGCACATCCGGCTGGCCAGAGCCGCCATGATAACAGGACACAGAATCGTGTTCATCAGAAGCAGGTTGGTGAATACCATGGCGCTTACATCATTCAGACGGGTGACGTCCAGGTCATCGATGCACCAGTATGTCCAGGCTGTGATGAGGACAAATACCATCAGGAACAGAAGCGGGATGTGGCGGCGGCGCAGTTTGCGCATTTCCAGGGCAAATTCTGTTTTTTTACTCATAGTCCCGCCTCCTTTACCATGCCCAGATAGATATCCTCCAGGTTCTGCCGTTTTTCCTCCGCCCGGTACAGTTCAATTCCGTGGTTCAGCAGGCTGCGGATGACCTGTGCCAGAATCCGGTCCGGAAGAAAGGGAAGGCGGATGCCGTCGGCGGTGAAATAACCGAAACTTTCGGAAGGAATGGTATCCTTACTATCACAAAACAGGTTGGAGAGAGCTTCATCTTCCCACAGCAGGGAGGCGGCACCTGTGTCATCCGAGGTGCGCAGGTAAATCTGGCTTGTGCTGCGTGCCTGAAGCATGGAAATCGCATCCTGGAATATCAGCTGTCCTTCTGATATGATGCCGATGTGATCAGCGGTCTGTTCCATTTCCGACAAAAGGTGGCTGGATACCATCACCGTCATTCCGAACTGTTTCGGGAGGTTTTTAATCAGTTCCCGCATTTCATGGATACCGGCCGGGTCCAGTCCATTGGTAGGCTCATCTAAAAGCACCAGTTTGGGAGCGCCTAAGAGGGCATTTGCCAGGCCAAGGCGCTGCTTCATGCCCAGAGAGTAATGGGCGGTCTGTTTCTTTTTCTGCCCCTCCAGGCGCACGATGGACAGGACCCGGTCAATCTCCGTGTAAGGAAGCCCCCTCAGCATGCAGCTGATCTGAAGGTTTTCATATGCGGTGAGATTGCCGTAATAAGAAGGGGTCTCAATCAGGGAACCCACCTGTTTCAGGATGGAGATGCGGCTGCGGTCGTTCAGCTCGGTTCCGTTGATGCGGATACTCCCGCTGTCCTGGCTGATTAATCCCAGGAGCATTTTCATGGTGGTGCTTTTGCCTGCGCCGTTAGGGCCTAGAAATCCATAGATGGAGCCTTCCAGAATACAAAGATCCAGATGGTCCACGGCCGGGGTACCCCGGTAGGTCTTTGTAAGCTGGCTGGTTTCAATGATATATTGTGCCATTTTATTATCCTCCTTGTCAGTCAGGCGGCGTATCATACAGAAAAACGTTCGTTTTCTCCGCCGCCGCTTTCTATAGGATTCAGAATAGCCGAATATCCTTATGCCTTCCTTTCTCCAACCTTAAATTTACCTTAAATGATTTCAAAAGTGATTCCCTGTCACGGGAAATCGGCTATAATAAACCAAAAGGCAGGTGATTGGAATGAAGCTTACAGAAGCGCGTATTTTAGTGGTGGATGACAACCAGGAGCTGTGCAGCCTGGTGGAAAATATTTGTAAGCAGGAGGGGTTTTTTCATGTGGAGACAGCCTTTTCCAGCAGGGAAGCAGAGGAGAGGATAAAAAGCGGCGATGTGGACTTCCTGATTCTGGATGTCAATCTGCCGTTTGAGGATGGGTTTACCTTCTTCCAACGGATCAAGACGGTGTTGGAAAACCAGCGGCTCCCGGTTCTGTTCCTATCCGCGCGGGATCAGGATGAAGACCAGCTCCTGGGACTGGATCTGGGGGCGGATGACTATATGACGAAACCATTTCTTCCGAGGGAACTTGTACTGCGTATCTCAGCGATCTTGAAGCGGACCTACCGGCTGGAGGGGCAGTCGGAATGTTACCGGCTGGGAAAACGTGAGGTGGACCTGTCCGCAGGGGTGGTGAGGGTTCTGGACGAATCGGTGAGGACCATCCCGCTGACGAATAAAGAATACCAGCTTTTGAAACTGTTTCTGGAAAACCGGGGAAGGATACTGACATTTGATGTCCTGTCGGAGTCGGTCTGGGGAGAGAATTATATTGATTATGAGAATACATTGATGGTACATATCCGCAAGCTGCGGGAAAAGATAGAGGAGAAGCCATCGGAACCGGCATTTTTAATTACAGTGAAAGGATTAGGGTATCGGATGAACAGATGAAAAGCCTGATGAGGATTTATTTTAATTATATCGCTACGGCACTGGTGATTATTTTTATGTTTGTTTTACTGCAGTTTGTATTGCTGGCCGTCATTACCTCAAAGCTTTATGATAATGACAGCGGCGGAAAGAGGTATTCCATGGTCCGGGTATATGAGGCGGTAGATGAAGACGGGCAGGAGGCGGCCGCCTGCCTTCAGGCGATGGGGGCTTCCTTTGCCATGCTGTTGGATGATGCAGGGACTCCGGTCTGGAGCTACCAGCTGCCGGAGCAGTTAAACCACACATACACAACCTCCCAGGTTGCCTCCTTCACACGCTGGTACCTGGAGGATTATCCGGTTTATGTATGGGGCGGGGAGAAGGGACTTCTGGTGGTGGGCTATCCGAAAGGAAGCATATGGAATTATGCGGTCCATCAGGATATGGATAAGTTAAAGGGGGTTTTTACATTCCTGTCACTGAGCTTTATCAGTACGTTGGCAGGGGCAGTCCTGATTCTATTGGTGTCCGGATTCCGCTATTACAGACGGATGCGGATAATCGCGGATTCGGTTGGAAAGCTGGCGTCAGGAGAGAGTGTACACCTGGCGGAAACCGGAAACATGAAGGAGATTGCCTGTACCATCAACCAGGCATCCCATCGTCTGACAACACAGCGGGAGCAGCTGGAGAAACGGGATGAGGCGCGCACGGAATGGATAAGTGGGGTATCCCATGATATACGGACCCCTCTGTCCCTGGTCATGGGATATGCGGATATGATAGAGCGTCAAACAGATACGGATCCGGAAATCCGGGAAAAAGCCGGCCTGATCCGCGCGCAGAGCGTCCGTATCAGGAATCTGATCGAGGATTTGAACCTTGCATCCAAGCTGGAGTATAATGTGCAGCCGCTGCGAAAAAAAGTGTCTTTCTGGCAGCAATCCTGCGCAAAGTCGCTGCGGATTTACTGAATTCCCTGGAAGATGCAGAGTATTATCCGCTGTCCATCCGTATAGAGCCTGAATTTGAGACATTTTCATTTGAAGCGGATGAACAGCTCCTGTTCCGGGCGTTCCAAAACATTCTTGGTAATTCAGTCCGCCATAATAAAGACGGATGCAGCCTTGGGGTGCGTGCATGGATGGAAGACGGCTGCCCTCACGTGGTATTTTATGACAGCGGCCGGGGCATTTTGCCGGCTATCCGCCGCTTTTTAAATGAGGGGCAGATGCCAGACAGCGATGTACACCTGATGGGACTGCGGATTGTGCGGCAGATTATCATTGCTCATGAGGGAACTATCTCTGTCACGGAGGATGGACAGGAAATTGAGGTCAGGTTCCAACCGATTAAAAGTGGGCGGGACTGGCAGGCGGGACAGAATATTTTTCAATGAGTAATAAACGGATATGCGACATATCAAGGCCAGCCGGCAGCTTCCCGAATCCGCCTGAACCCCAGTTTGCAGCCGGAGTATCATTCGGAGTACCTATAAATTGCTGTTATTAAAAAGATCCCGAGCAATCTTAATAAAATCGTGGGCATAGGAGGGAAGATAACTTCCGTGTCTGGAAGCTACAACAAAGTCGGATAAGGTCTGGGGTTCACCGAAACTGTAGCAGTCAATGGATTTGATGAAATGATGGTGCATGAGATGGGTCTCGAATATAAATGAGGCTCCATAGCCAGCGGAAACCAGTTCCATGATTGCAGGCAGACTGCTGGTTGTCATGACATTTTCAAAGTTTAGACCAATGCTGCTGAAATACCGGCTGGTAATCTGCCGTGTTCTCTGTTCAGGCATCAGTTGGAGAATCAATTCGTTTTTCAATAGTTTCGGATCTAATCGCGGATACCTGCTGGAGGGATTGGGCTGTGCATACCTGCCCAGCGGATGATCTTTGCAGAGACAGATGAGCATCTCTTCTTTACGTATGGTGTTATAATCGATTAACGGATTCAGCGTTTCCGGCTTGCTGTAAAATGCGATTTCAGCTTTTCCTTCTAATAAAAGTTTGTCATTTTCATCAGAACTTCCCTCAAAGACATTTACTTTAATATTGGGGTGTTCAGCCTGAAATACAGGTAATGTAGCCGGAAGCATGTAGGTGCACCGCATGCGGGGAAAGGCTACGTTGAGAACACCCACATCTTTTTTCAGGATGTCGGCAAGCTCGATGTCCAAATTTGATTTCAAAAGAAGGATTTCCCTTGCCGTATCTACGTATTTTTGTCCGGCAAAAGTCAGGATGTACTTATTTCCAAGTTTTCTAAAAAGTTTTTTGGCCAAGGTCGTGTTCCAGGTTTGCAAGAAATTTACTTAATGTGGGCTGACTTACATAAAGAGATTCTGCAGCTTTGGTAATGTTCTGATATTTTTCAATTGCAAGGACATAATTCAATTCTCGAAAATCCATGAAATGATTCCTTTCTGTAAAATTATTAATGTGTAGATAAATATAAAACGTTTAACAATATATTGATTATAATCGTTATATTTTGTGTTGACAAGAAATAGTTACAAACTATAGTTTTTATGATAAATAGGTATATTTAGGAAATTGGAATATTAAT
>JAJQEA010000396.1:3500-10636 GCA_021201905.1 Clostridia bacterium | reverse complement strand
CGTGAAAAGGCGCGGTTTTGTGTTAGCTGTCTTAAATAGAACGTTAATACCGATTTTTAGCAAATCTAATACAGTGTAGGATAGGTAACAGCAGCAGAGGTTATTTGTTTTTCAGCCTTTGCTGTTTCTTTTTGTTTTTTCTATAAAATATGATATGATGGTTATATGATACAAGCAGAAACATGTTTGATGGAGGGAATGTAAAAGAAGGAGGAAAATCATGAAAAACAAGGGCTATAAATGGCTGCAGGGCCTGTTTCTCGCAATTGTCCTGACCGCAGTGACCGTAACGGGCCTGTCGCTGGCAGGCGGTCCAATCACGGCACTGGCAGCGGACAAGGATATTGTGGTGCTGTACACCAATGATGTCTACTGCGGAGTGGATGACAATATCGGCTATGGGGGTCTGGCATTATATAAGAAGGAGATGCAGCGGCAGACCCCTTATGTGACCCTGGTGGATACAGGGGACGCCATCCAGGGAGCGCCCATTGGCACGCTTTCCGACGGCGGTTATCTTATTGATATCATGAACTATGTGGGATATGATTTTGCGGTTCCGGGAAACCATGAGTTTGACTACGGCATGTCCAGATTTCTGGAACTGGCCGGGAAATTAAATTGCGGATATTATTCCTGCAATTTTGTAAACAGCGCCACAGGCACACCTGTGTTTGCGCCCTATAAGATGTTTACATATGGAGATACCCAGGTGGCGTTTGTGGGTGTGACCACCCCTGAGAGCTTTACAAAATCCACTCTGGCATATTTCCAGGACAGCCAGGGCAATTATATTTATTCCTTCTGTGAGGACGAGAGTGGACAGAAGCTGTACAGTCAGGTGCAGGCCAGCGTGGACGCCGCCAGGACAGCGGGTGCTGATTATGTGATTCTGGCAGGCCACCTTGGGGAAAACGGCATTACCCCAAAATGGTCCTCCGTCAATGTGATTGCCAATACCACGGGAATTGACGCGTGTATTGACGGCCATTCCCATGAAACAGTACCGTCGGAGAACGTAAAGAATAAAAATGGCCAGAATGTGGTTCTGACCCAGACGGGAACCAAGCTGAATCACATCGGAAAGATGACCATATCCTCCGATGGTTCCATACGTTCCGAGCTGATATCAGAGGTACCTGCCGCGGACTTGGACAGGGAGTATACGGTACAGGAGCATGATTCCTTAAGCAGGATTGCAAAGAGAGAGCTGGGAGATTATAACCGCTGGATTGATATTTATAACAGCAACCTGGACAAGATAAAGAATGCGGATGTGATTCCAGCGGGACTTACCATTGTGATTCCCGGAGGAAGCTATATAAATGAGGAGGGAAAGGCCACAGACTATGGAACCCGGCAGTTTATCCAGTCCATCGAGAACCAATACAATGAGACCCTGAAGACGGTTCTGGGTTCCACGCCGTATGAACTGACGGTGAATGATCCCGCCACAGGCAACCGTAGAGTCAGAAACGCTGAGACGAATCTGAGTGATTTGACAGCGGACGCTTACCGTGTGGAGCTGGGGGCTGATATCGGGCTCAGCAACGGAGGCGGAATCCGAAGCGTAATCAAGCCGGGAAACATTACCTATAACGATACCCTGGCCGTGTTCCCCTATGGGAATATGGGATGTGTCATAGAGGCCACAGGACAGCAGATTAAGGATGCACTGGAGATGGCGTCTAAAAATTGCCCGGAAGAGAGCGGAGGCTTCCTTCAGGTTTCCGGTCTGACCTACACCATCGACACATCCCTTAAGTCCGGCGTGCAGACGGATGACAAGGGCAATTTCACCGGCGTGTCAGGAGCCTACAGAGTAACGGATATTAGAGTGGCGGGAGAGCCCATTGACCTTAATAAGATATATACCGTAGCGTCCCATAACTACATGCTGAAGCAGGGAGGCGACGGCATGACCATGTTTAAAGGATGCAATGTAATCCGGGATGAGGTCATGGTGGATGTGGATATCTTATCTTCCTATATCAGGCGGATGGGAGGTTCTGTGACATCTGAGTATGCAAATCCGGCCGGACAGGGAAGGATTACTATAAGGTAGAATGGGAAATGATAAATTTTAGTATTGACATATATATATAATTGCTATAAGATATGGAAAGTAACACATTTTACAATTAAAGAGTTCGTATATATCCCTTATTCAGAGTGATGGAGGTACAAAGGACCTGTGAAGTCACGGCAACCCCGGTTGAGTATATCAGCAAGATATGCGAAAGGGCCGGAAGGTGCCAGCCTGAGCGAGGAGTATGCTGCAATAGCATATTTGGTCGAGCAATAAGAGGATTTGAAGATTTAAAGATATTTTCAAGTCCGCAATTGCTGCGGACTTTGTTTTTTTGTAAATGGTTGATGTTACAGCTGCTATTAATCATTTATCTGAAAGAAGGAGAGACTTAAAATGGAGAGAAGACTTTTTACATCAGAGTCCGTAACTGAAGGACATCCGGACAAAATGTGCGACGCCATATCCGACGCGATTTTAGATGCGCTGATGGAGCAGGACCCAATGAGCCGCGTGGCATGTGAGACAGCTACCACAACAGGACTGGTTCTGGTTATGGGTGAGATAACCACCAACGCCTATGTGGATATTCAGAAGCTGGTGCGTGAGACGGTGCGCGAGATAGGATATGACCGTGCCAAATATGGCTTTGACTGCGATACCTGCGGTGTCATCACAGCCATTGACGAGCAGTCCCAGGATATTGCGCTGGGAGTGAATAAGGCGTTAGAGGCAAAGGAAAATAAAATGTCTGACCAGGAGCTGGACGCCATCGGCGCTGGAGATCAGGGCATGATGTTTGGTTTTGCCACCAATGAGACAGAGGAATTCATGCCTTATCCCATTTCCCTGGCCCACAAGCTGGCTAAGCGCCTTACGGAAGTCCGCAAAAACGGTACGCTTAAGTATCTGCGCCCGGACGGCAAGAGCCAGGTAACGGTGGAGTATGATGAAAATGACAGGCCAGTCCGCCTGGATGCGGTGGTATTATCCACGCAGCACGATGAGAGCGTGACCCAGGAACAGATTCATGGGGATGTGAAGAAGTACATCTTTGATGAGATACTTCCCCAGGATATGGTTGACGAAAACACCAAGTTTTTCATCAACCCCACGGGACGTTTCGTTATCGGCGGACCTCAGGGAGACAGCGGTCTGACAGGGCGTAAAATAATCGTTGACACCTACGGCGGTTATGCGCGTCACGGCGGCGGCGCATTCTCAGGAAAGGACTGCACCAAGGTGGACCGTTCTGCCGCATATGCTGCCCGCTATGTTGCCAAGAACATCGTGGCGGCCGGTCTGGCTGACAAGTGCGAGATTCAGCTGTCCTATGCCATTGGCGTTGCCCATCCCACCTCCATCATGGTGGATACCTACGGAACCGGGAAGCTGAGCAATGAGAAGCTGGTGGACATCATCCGCTCCAATTTTGACCTCCGTCCGGCCGGAATCATCAAAATGCTGGACCTGCGCCGTCCCATTTATAAGCAGACAGCTGCTTATGGCCACTTTGGCCGCAATGATTTGGACCTGCCCTGGGAGAGACTGGATAAGGTTGAATTGTTAAAAAGTTATCTATAGGAAGGCCCTTGAAATTTGGCTATTCCCTCTGTCATTGTGTTTGACTGTTAATTACAGCTATCCCCTACTGCAATTGCGGTAGAGGATAGCTCTTTTCTTTTTGTATTTCCCACTTTTTAAAAAAATTATAAAATCTTTCATTTACATATTGACATTTTTAACGAAGGTTTATAATGCAAACAGTGAGATTGTTAATTAATTATCAATAGTGATTGAGTAACAATTTAAAATGACTTGACAGGCAGGTACAGCCTAAATGTACTGATACAAACACAAGGAAAATGGAGGATAAGGAAATGGCAAAGAAAATCGAGCAGGTTGTTCCGGAAATCATTGACAGCGTAGACGGACTGAATGCAAAAAATGAATGCAATGCGCGAAGCGCAGAAGGCTTTTTCTACCTTTACACAGGAGCAGGTGGATAAAATCTTTTTTGCAGCAGCAAGCGCAGCCGACAAGATGCGTCTTCCACTTGCAAAGATGGCAGTAGAAGAGACCGGCATGGGCGTGGTTGAGGATAAGGTCATCAAAAATAACTACGCGGCAGAGTATATCTACAACGCATACAAGGACACCAAGACAGTTGGTGTGATTGAGGAAGATAAGGAATACGGCATTAAGAAGATCGCCGAGCCAATCGGCCTGATTGCAGCTGTTATTCCTACCACCAATCCTACTTCCACAGCTATCTTTAAGACACTGATTGCCTTAAAGACACGCAACGCAATCATCATTTCCCCACATCCCCGCGCTAAGAATTGTACCATTGCAGCGGCTAAGGTGGTTCTGGACGCGGCAGTGAAGGCCGGAGCACCGGAAGGCATCATCGGATGGATTGATGTTCCCTCACTGGAACTGACCAATGAGGTAATGAGGGATGCGGACCTGATTCTGGCAACAGGCGGCCCCGGCATGGTAAAGGCTGCTTATTCTTCAGGAAAGCCTGCTCTGGGCGTTGGCGCCGGCAACACACCGGTCATCATCGACGACACAGCAG
This sequence comes from Clostridia bacterium, assembly GCA_021201905.1. Taxonomy (GTDB): domain Bacteria; phylum Bacillota; class Clostridia; order Lachnospirales; family Lachnospiraceae; genus Enterocloster. The sequence goes on along the minus strand of JAJQEA010000396.1, from coordinate 6,026 downwards.
ATATCAAGATGGCGGTTAACTCTATCATTCATTCCAAGACATTTGACAACGGTATGATTTGTGCTTCCGAGCAGTCCGTTACAGTCATGGAATCCATTTACAACGAAGTAAGAAAAGAATTTGAATACAGAGGCTGCTATTTCTTAAAGCAGGGTGAGATTGACAAGGTCCGCAAGACCATCCTTGTAAACGGCGCCCTGAATGCCAAGATTGTGGGACAGAAGGCTGCAACCATTGCCAAGCTGGCAGGCGTTGACGTTCCGGAGGATACCAAGATTCTGATTGGCGAGGTTGAGTCCGTGGATATCAGCGAGGAGTTCGCCCATGAGAAACTGTCTCCTGTGCTGGCTATGTACAAGGCCAAGACATTTGACGAGGCTCTGGATAAGGCAGAGCGTCTGGTGGCAGACGGAGGCTACGGCCATACCTCATCCCTGTATGTGAATGTAAATGAAGAAGAGAAGATTTTAAAGCACGCAGCAAGGATGAAGACCTGCCGTATCGTAATCAACACTCCTTCTTCCCACGGCGGTATCGGTGACCTGTATAACTTCAAGTTAGCTCCGTCCTTAACACTGGGCTGCGGTTCCTGGGGCGGCAACTCCGTATCTGAGAACATTGGGGTTAAGCACTTACTGAACATCAAGACTGTTGCTGAAAGGAGAGAGAACATGCTGTGGTTCCGTGCACCTGAGAAGGTTTACTTTAAGAAGGGCTGTCTGCCTGTAGCATTAAATGAGCTGAAGGACGTTTTAGGCAAGAAGAGGGCGTTCATCGTAACAGACTCCTTCCTGTATAAGAACGGATACACCCATGTCATCACAGACCGTCTCAACGAGATGGGAATCACATATACCGTATTCTCCGATGTACAGCCTGACCCCACACTGGCTAACGCACAGGCCGGCGCCAAGCTCATGAGAGAATTTGAGCCGGATGTAATCCTGGCTATGGGCGGCGGTTCCGCTATGGACGCAGGCAAGATTATGTGGGTGCTGTATGAGCATCCGGAAGTGGATTTCATGGATATGGCTATGCGCTTCATCGATATCAGGAAACGTGTATACACCTTCCCGAAGATGGGCGAGAAAGCATATTTCATTGCTGTTCCCACTTCCTCCGGTACAGGTTCCGAGGTGACTCCTTTCGCTGTTATCACAGACCAGGAGACAGGTATCAAGTATCCTCTGGCAGACTATGCGCTGCTGCCTAACATGGCAATTGTTGATACAGACAACATGATGAGCCAGCCGAGAGGACTGACCAGCGCCTCCGGCGTTGACGTACTGACCCATGCACTGGAGGCATATGCATCCGTGATGGCTACCGACTATACAGACGGCCTTGCACTTAAGGCCATGAAGAACGTATTTGATTACCTTCCAACTGCTTACAATGAGCCTACCAATGTTGAGGCGCGTCAGAAGATGGCGGATGCTTCCTGTATGGCTGGTATGGCGTTTGCCAATGCATTCCTGGGCGTATGCCACTCCATGGCTCATAAGCTGGGCGCATTCCACCACCTGCCACACGGTGTTGCCAATGCCCTGCTGATTTCCCTGGTGGTTGACTTCAACGCTGCTGAGAATCCACGTAAGATGGGTACCTTCTCCCAGTATCAGTATCCACATACACGTGAAAGGTATGCGGAGTGCGCAAGGTTCTGCGGAATCCAGGCTAAGGATGATGCAGAGGCGGTTCAGAAGCTGATTGTGAAGATTGAGGAGCTTAAGAGAAGCGTAGGCATCAAGTCCTGCATCAAGGATTACGGCATTGATGAGAAAGACTTCTTAGACAGGCTGGATGAGATGGTTGAGCAGGCATTTGATGACCAGTGCACCGGCGCTAACCCAAGATATCCGCTGATGAGCGAGATTAAAGAAATGTATTTAAAAGCATACTACGGTAAATAATTCGTACCCATTGCGGGTAAATACCTTTATCCTTTGTGTTTGGAACAGGCCGTCTGTCGTTTGACAGGCGGCCTGTTCATGTTGTTTTGTTATTGTCTATCCCTCTGGTTCAGCATGATTCCATCAAAAAAAGATTCATAATTGATGTTAAAGATTTCCTTCATGGCAGCCAGCTCGGAGATTCGTATATTGTATGTGCCGCTTTCTATCTGGGAATATATGCTGCGTGAAATATTGATCCCCATCAGCTGCATCTTTGCAGTGACCTGATCCTGGGTAAGATGTGACTGCAGACGGTATTTTCGGATGTTTGGCCCTATCCTTAAATCCTGCTTTAATTTTTGATCCATGGCTTCCTCCGGAATATGCAAGAAATAGGTTGCATTTCCTTGATTTTACGACAAATGTCATATATAATTGCAATGTATAGATTGCACAGGGGAAATTGGAAATATACATGCAGAAAGTAGAATAGGAGTTTTATATGATGCCAGATAAATCCCAGGGGGGGGGGGGGGGTGGGCCAGTTTGCGGGAGCTAGCGGGCGGCCAGTACGTTTGGGCCGTGACCGGCCCGTTTTATTTTGGGGATTTTTTATTTGCCGGGGGCCCGG
>JAJQEA010000396.1:0-3490 GCA_021201905.1 Clostridia bacterium | reverse complement strand
CCCCCCCCCCCACCCCCCCCCCCCCCCCCCCCCCCCCCCCCCCCCCCCCCCCCCGCCGGTGGGCCAGATTGCAGGATCTCTCCGGCTGCCAGTACCTTTCGGACCTTCACAGCCCGTTTTATATAGAGGATATTATATATGCCGTGCGCACGGTAAGCATATCATCGTATTCCATGAGCGAATGGGAGGAGGCTTTCCGGTATATTACTGGCGTCAGGATGGAGTTTAAGAGTAAGGAAGAGCTTGTTAAGAATCTGATTCTCAGATTAGAGGAAAATAAGGAACCATAGAATAAAAGGAACCATAGAGTAAAAGGATGCCGTATGGCGGTCCTGGTATATATAGTATACCGGGGCTGCACAACGGCATCCTTTTTCAGTTTATCCTTTTTTCAATTTATCCGTTCTCGTTGTAAAACAAATCATGCTGCCTTCTGACCCGTTTGCGGATCTGCCGCACAAAGGAGGAAGGGCCAAGTACGCGGACCACGGGACCAAAGGAGAGTATATCTATGAGAAGCTCTGTTTCATCTGCCAGATCATAGTGGATGGAACAGATCCAGCATTTCTTTTCCCCGTCATATTCCGTGTGCTTTTCATAGTTGGCAAAATGCAGCATACACCGCTCCAGGGAGTTGCGTTCCCCGCTGATTTCCAGGACCACTGGTTCAGAAGCCTTCTGAACAGGCTGGAAACAGCGGGATTCCAGGTCGCCGGGACATGCCTTGGCGGTGACGTGACAGTCCTTTATCCGCGCTAAATTCAGTATGGTGCTGCGGCTGAAGGTATTCCTGTGGAACTGGAGACAGCAGAGCCGGAATTTGTCGTCCTTGGAGGAATACTGAAGCTGGTAAGGGGCGGCCTCAAAGGAGTGGACACGGCCGTGTTTTCCCTCATAGGCTATCAGAAGAACGCGTTCCTCCTGGATGGCTTTCAGAATGGCCTGGAAGTGCTTCCTGTAGCCGGGGGAACCATAGGAATCCCCATCCCTGTAGCGGTCATAGCAGTAAAAATCGTCCTCACAGTAAAGGGAGGGCAGACCGTCCCATTGCCCGGCCAGAAGTTCCAACTGCCTGTCTGTGAAAAACAGCTGGAAACGGGGGTCCTGCATCAGGGATTTCAGCCATGCTTTTTGGAGGTTCGTAAGCGGGACAGCGGGATCGGCATGTTTCAGACGGGACGTAAAGGTATGTTTGTCCTGTTCCTCCAGAAGGGCCCATGTGCCGTCTGTCAGTTTGGGGATAATGGACAGGGCGCTTTCCTGGAAACCGTAAGCACGGCATATATCCTCCATGTCCTGCCTGGTTATGGGGCTGTGCCAGGCTTCATCCAGTATGTGGCGGACCACATTGTAATAACAGCTGTATATTTTATGAAATAATTCCATGGTATCCTACTCCTCATTCCCGCAGTACATCTCATACATCTTTTCCCAATCGCGAGTTATCTTGGCAATGGAAAATAAATTCGTGCCCTGAATGTCCATGATACGGCCCGTAAAGGTTTTGACCCAGGACAGCATTTCATTGGTATCGAAAAATGTACCCGTATAGAGAAACTGGTTCTCACGTATCTTCATAACCTCTCCACCCCGGCCTTCACGGTAAAGGCGGTTCAGGATGTAAGGTTCCTTTTCCTCGTCTATGTAGAGCTTGATACAGACCTCCTCCACCCGGCTTGCACCGCCTCCAAAGGACACGCCCCAGCATTTCTCCTTATTCTTTTCCAAATCACGGAGTACTTCATTATAAAAGGTACATGGCTCCAGAAGGGTCACGCGGGTGATGGAGTCCAGCCGGGAGTTGCTGAAGCGGCGGCGCTCCGGCAGATACAGGCACAGATATCTGCGCCCTGTCTGAGTGCTGACAAATATTTTCAGGGGAACCCCTGACAGGGTGGAAATCTGTTCGCTGCGGCTGCTTTTGTTCTCAAACCGGATCAACCGCTGTTGGCGGACAGCGGTCAGTATGTCGGCCAGGATGCCGTCCTCCAGCGTGTGTACGATGAAATGGTGCTTAAACTGAAACAAATCATTGGATTCATCCTGACGGTCCAGGATGGTGCTGCCTATGTAGCCAAAAAGGGGGCGGCCTCCTGGAAGTATTTCACGGCTGTCATGAGGCACTGCCACAGGCTCTGTTCCCCGTCCTCTGTCTCATCCGGTTCCATGCCACTGGAATTCACGCGCCAGGGCTCTGTTTCCATGGGCATAAGGGGAGCCAGGGCATAGGACAGGGTCTTGCCGTCCTTACGGGATACCAGTATTCCAAGGCCTTCATATTCTTTCAGCTTCAGGCGCACGGTCTGGGTGTCAAATACCACTCCATAGTTATGGGATATGAGGTCGGTTACAGCGCCGGACGACATGCCATCCGGACAATCCCATAAAAGGTCCAGAATGAAAAAATGGAGCATCAGGTCATTGTCTGTAAAGCTTTTGGACTTCCAGGCGGCGTACAGGGGATTTTGGGGAATGGTCTTGCTGTCCACATTGATGTAGACATGCTTTCCCTTGGAGGTGTAGTCTGACTTTGTGTACCGGGAGAGCCAGCTCTCAATGCGGCGGCATTCATTGTCATAGGTCCGGGAGCTCTTTTCGCTGAAATCGTTTCTTACCTTGAACCCGTATACGTAAAATTGGCGCATATAGTCCCGGATGCGGTCAAAGTTCTTGATTAATTCCTGGAATTCAGCCATGGCTGTCCCCTCCTGTAGGTGGATTTCTGATAGGTCTGTTTTATATAGTATTATCTTTCATTTTAATGTAATGGTCTGTTTTGTCAAGTTAACACGCCTGCTATTACAGAATACTTCTAAATATAAACTTTATAGTAAATAATGGAAGTTCGCAACATTTTTTAAATGATACCCGCCTTAAGATCGGGTATTATAAGCATGTAGTTAAGATACATACGCAAATAGAAGAAAGGATGTGAGATATATGTTTGTGATGTATGAAAAAGAAAATATGAAGGTTCCCATAAGGGTATGGCTTAAGGAACGCAAGGACTTGGAAGGCAGTTGCCTGGAACAGGCATATCATCTTTCACAGCTTCCTTTCCTTCACAAGTGGGTGAGTCTGATGCCGGATACACACGCCGGAATGGGGATGCCCATTGGAGGCATCATTGCGGCGGAGGGCGTGGTCATTCCCAATGCTGTGGGTGTGGACATCGGCTGCGGCATGGCTTATACGGAGACCAACATCAGGGTGGATGACATCAGGGAGGTTATCACGGGAAACGGTTCCCTCATCCAGGCTATCATAGGCGATATCATGCGCAACGTGCCCGTGGGATTCGCACACCACAAGACCATGATGCCCAGCTATACCATGGACTGCGCCTTTGAGGAAATGGACCGGTATGAGGAGGATGCAGAGCTTCTGGGACAGCTGGAGGCGGGATATTACCAAATCGGTACGCTGGGAGGCGGAAATCATTTTATTGAGCTCCAGGAGGACGACGATGGTTATCTGGCTGTGATGATTC
>JAJQEA010000067.1 GCA_021201905.1 Clostridia bacterium | reverse complement strand
TCAGTAAGCGGAGGAACCGTGACAGAGAACACCGGAAGTGAGGGAACGGAGGAAGTTAATACCGGAAGCGGAGGAACCGTGACAGAGAACGCCAGAGGTGAAGGAACAAAGGAAGGGAACTCAGGAAGCGGAGGAACACGGATAGAAAAATCGGAAGGGGAAGGAACCGGAACAGATAACCTCAAAGAGAGAGGAACCGGGACGGAGAATTCCGAAGTCAAAGACACAGGGGATAAGGGCTCCGGAAGAGGAAACTCAGAGCGCGAAAAACCAGAAAGCGGCGAGAAAAACCAGAAAAACGGGAACCTCCAGGCCAAATCGCCGGCGTCCGCACCACCAAATCTATTAAAATCAAGACATGGGAGAACCATTCTATTTTCCAGCATTTCATCGGAAGAAAACACAGATAATTCCATGCACCAAACCCAAAAGAAACCAGAAGCTACGGAAACTGAGAAAAGCGGTATTGTAAGGGAAAACATAGATGAGGAAACAGAGAACAGCACAGATGAGGATAGGCAGGAGATAAAGGACAACACCACAGAGACTGAGGATATCCGGGATGAAGCTGAGAGTAATTTTGATAAAGAAAATCCGATCAGAGACGTCCGAAGTGACGAGGATGAAGGGGATAACGAGGATGGCGTTCAAAGTGAAATATATGAAGAATATGAATATGCCAGAAATCCTGTCTCACCATCCTATGGATCGGTTGAATTTGAATATCTTCTGGAATACACTGAGAAAGATACCGAAGAACCGGATAGGGAAGAAAACCGTGCAGTGCGGTTTATCAGGTCCCTGTTTTCAGGAGATGAGGATGACGATGACTCCATAACCGTGTCCCTGCCGCCGTTTATGGACGATGACCTGGGCTCCATGGATGTATCGGGCTATGGGGAGCCGGATACGATACTCTACACCTTTAAGGTATGGAATCACCGGACAGAGGGCAGGCTGCATATCAATAAAAGGGACTTAGAGCTGCACCGCGCGGACGGGGACGGCAGTTACGGACTGACCCAGGGGGATGCCACGCTGGAGGGCGCTGTCTACGGCCTGTTTGCGGCCCAGGATATCATTCACCCGGATGGCAAATCAGGTACTGTTTATAATCAGAATGATTTGACAGCCGTAGCCGCCACGGATAAACAGGGAAATGCCTCTTTCCTGGCATACACGGAAAAACCAGGGTCCAGGCTGGATGATGACGGAAACATAATATCACCGGAGAGTGCCACCGGACCTGAAAATCTTTATAGCGGTTCATCCATCACCTCATCGGACCAGGGATTCGGCACCGATGTTTATCCCGATTATGTGTCCTTAAATGGGGATCAGTGGATTGGGCGGCCCCTTATTATGGGCAGTTATTATGTTATGGAGCTTAGCAGGTCAGAGGGATATGAATTGTCTGTCAGCGGTATTTCCTTAAAGGAGAGCAACCGGACTCAGGATGCGGTCAGCCGGATTCATGAGGCCGGACAGGCCCGCATATCAGGCGGCTTGTCCGATTATAATTCCATGGATGCGGACGGTTCCTGGAATGATTTTATTGTAGAGAGCTATAAAACTGAAAATGGATATGATATCACCCTGACAGGATACCCCAAGGGAGCGGAATTTTATGAAATAAAAACCGGAACAGAGACAAAAACATACAGGGCGGTTTTGGGAAGCTCCCTTCAGCCGAAAGCAGATGACCAGGGTCTCCCTGTCTATCAGACGGCAAAGGGAGGTGAGTATAAGATTGGGGCTGACGGCAATCCCATTCTCCGGACGGATACTGCTACGGACAGTGACACAGGAGATCGGGTTCCTTATGGGGAGACCCTGCCCTACCGTTTCAGGACAGCTCCATATCCCAGCGGTACGGCTGTACCGGCTGATATGAGTAAATGGGGACAGGCCATTGAACCACGTTATCTGTTAGAACAGGTTAACGGTATGCTGAGACAGATTGGATACAGGCCGGTTTCCCACACTTCGCCGTGGACTAAAATCCGGCTTTCGGGCCGGACCAACGCACAGGCGGCAGAGGAAATCATGGATTGGTACACGGTCCATAACTTCTATGACTGCGGGTCTGTGGAGGATATATATGAGATGGAGGGCAGTTTCTTTGCCTTGCTTCGCCATGATTATTCCTTGGCTGATGCCGCCTTCCCCGCGGTCTATGACTCCGTGAACCGTAAACTGTATGTTCGAAAAACGACAGAGGTGTCAGGGGGACCGGCCGGGATGGTTGGTTACTGGATTGAGTATCAGAAGGGTGAATACAGCCTTAAAAGCAACCTTGTGTCAGTAGGGGAAAAACGGGAAATAAACACGGTCATTCCTTTTGGGAGCAATATAGAAGCTGCGGCTGAAACCGTGTATCAGCCGCTGTATGAGACTTACGGAGAAGGGGAGATTGTCCTTGACAGGGAGGGGAATCCCATCCCTCTCCTGGAGCGTGTCTATGTGTATGAAGACAGGACAGAGACATATGATACAGACATGCTGGAGCCGGTTTCGGCTGTCTATGATGGGGCCACGGGGAGCTATGTGATTCATGTGGAGAATTCCGTGGACTGGAGTGGCAGGACAGAGCCGGTATATACGGAATTCCGGGCGGTGACAAAGGAGAAATCCATTGACTGGGAAGGGGAGGAATTGCCTTACAGCCAGTACCTGACAGACATAGCAGGAGCCGGGGTAAGCGCCTTTGCCGCGGTTCCTCCGTTGGATGAAGGAAGCTATGTAGTATTCCAGGCTTTGAATTATCCGGGGCAGAACCAGCCGGTTCAGGAGGCCGGTACTGGCTCCGACCCGCTGCTGGTATTGCAGAGAGTCATCAAGCAGTCCGTAAAGGTCACAAAAGATATTTCCCAGTCATCCTATGACGGCGTAAATACATACGGAGCTGTCCACAACGACCCCCTGACCGTGCTGCTGGGCTTATTTAAGGGAGACAGCGGTTCCCAAGGCGCGAAGCTGTTGAGTCAGTTTAAATTCAAGGCATATCTGAAAAGTAATCTGGAAAATATCTATGTGGACAGCGGGGGCAGCATCATTTCAGAAGATATAGGAACTGCGGATTTTAAAGGAAATGTCCAGAAAATCTTTCTTCCCCCTAAGGACGGAAGGGGACAACGGCTGTTGGAAACAAAAGAAGATGGCAGCTATGATTACACAAAATTCTTTGACGCCATGTACGCGGCAGTGCAGGTGGAAAAAGGGGAAAAGCCGCAGGAGGCAATACGGCAGTTTGCTGTGGATTACTATGATATAGACGCCTATAAAAAGGAAATTCTTGCGCAAGAGCCCGGACTTAACAGCGATGCGGCCTACGAAAAGGCGCTTCTCCGGGCCGCAGAAGAGGCTGGGAGCTATCTGTCTGCTTTTACCGGACTGGATGACAGGCTGGCCATTGCCTGGGACAGCGACGAAGGCGGAGGGGCTGACAATGATGTGACCACACTGCAATGCAACACCAGAAATGGGAAGGATGATTATTACAATCATTCCATCATGCTGGCGTATGGCACATATGTTATCGCGGAGCAGGTTCCTGCGGACGTGGACAGGGAGCTGGCAAACAGGCATTTTACCAGGGACTGTCCCAGGGAGATTACCCTTCCGTTTGTGCCAGATATCGGCCGGGATGAGGGCACAGGGGAAACGGATGTCAACTATGAGACGGGCAGTCCCTATTTCCAGTATGACAGCAGGGATACGCCGGAAGACCTGATCCGCAAATATAAGATACGTTTCAATGAGGAGACCCATATCATACAGGCCAATGGACAGGATGGAAGATTCGAGGTATATAAATACGGCCTGGATAAGGATATACGGCCGGGCCACAGCCTGACATCCCAGGCGCCCTACGAAGAAGAATATATGGATGGGAGAAATAATGCCGTAAAGGGATATTATGCCGGATATACCTCCCAGAGCGAAGACGCCGGGATCATGGACGGGGTGGTCTATGACGGATATGAAACAGCGGACGGACAGCTGGAGGTCAGGGACCAGGTGGCAACGATGAATGGGATGCAGACAGCCATAGACGGTAAATTCGCCTCTATGCTGGTTCCATGGACCGTGCTGCCTCCCGCGGTGGACAGAATCAATCCGGATACGGGAAATGTGGAGATGCTGATTCCCTCCGGAAGTGGCGGGGATTTTAATTTCGTGGCGTTTGTCCAGGAGGATTTTGAGGACGAATATTACAATTCCAGACTCCGTATTGAGAAACTGGATTCCGAGACAGGCGATTCCATTATCCACGACGGCGCATTGTTTAAGATATATGCGGCTAAAAGGGATGTGGAGAAAAAGGGAATGAGCACGGTTGCAGGGTCCGGAAATGTGTTGTACGGCGAGGCCGTGGACTGGCAGGGCAATCCCGTGACGGATGCAGACGGGAAGAGGATTCTGTATCCGCGGGTGGGTAAGGATAATGGGAGCACGGACGACCTGCCTGTGCGTTTGGATAAGGATGGGATCCCACAGTATGATGAAAGCCAGCTGATTCGGCAGGAGGACCAGGAGGGAAATGAGACAGGAATTTTCAGGGCATACTCCACAATCAGGGAGATCGTCATAGACGGTCAGGTGAAAAAGGTACCGGTGGGATACATTGAGACTTATAAGCCGTTGGGAGCAGGCGCCTATGTGCTGGTGGAGCTCCAGGCCCCGGAAGGGTATGTAAGGAGCCGTCCGGTGGCGTTTGAAGTGTACGCGGACAGCGTATCCTTTTACAGGAAAAAAAGAAATGCGGACGGAACCACGGATGGATGGGAAGAGGATAGGGCTGTGAAATACCAGTATGCCATACCTGTGGCCGGCAGCACCAATAAAGTCGGGACCCGGACGGTCAGCCGGATCAAGGTGGATGACTATCCTTCCAGGATGGAAATTCATAAGGTGGAGGACGGGGATTCCCTGGTGGGAAACCAGAACATTCTTCAGCGGACCGATGTACAGGGCATGGTGGAATCAAGCGGAGGTTTTGAGGAAAATGTCACGGTCAATGACGCCGGGGACCGGTTGACTTATAAGGTAAGCGGCCGTAAGGAAAAGCTGGAGGAACGGGGGGATGTGAGAGATATTGTTTACAATCCGGAAACCATACAGTGGGACGGGTATGTGACGAAGCCGTTTGACGAATACTCAGAGCATATAGTGGAGGGGACGGAGAAGGAGCTAAAGGCCATGCCCGGCGTAAAACCGCTGTATCTTTTGGACGGTACCTTTTCAGGCCGTGGTATCCGCTTTGACATTTCCATATCCGGAGCAGAATTATCCCTGTACCATGCCATGGAAATTGAAAAAACAGGGGAACATGCCTATAAGGGCGTAAGCGTTACAATCGAGGACGGCAGGGTAACGGGGATTACGGATACAAATACCGGTACTCATAAGGAAATACGTGTGGTTGGTGAGGAAAACAGTCCGGGCAAGGCCATGAAAACCCATGGGGCCATGAAAACGCGTACGGCCCCGTGGAATGTGTGGGATACCGTCATTGTGGATAATGCCCCGGTAAATCTGTATTTCTATGATTTGAATCAGGTGGATACCAGGGAAGACCCGGATACGGGAGAGCTGCTGGTGCTGGATAAAAAAGGAAACCCGCTGTGTTTCGCGGATTCCGTCACCGGCATGGCGTATGTCTATGATGATTATAACCGTATGCTGGCTTACACGGCGGATGATGAGGGAAATAAGATACTGGTCAAATCCATACAGGTACGGAAGGACGAAAACGGGCAGACGATCTATGAGAATAAAACAACCGCAGATGATGAAAACGGACTGCCCATCTATTATACAGGCGGAAACGTAGCAAAAAAAGGATGAGTCCTGGACAACAGACAACAGTACGGACTCTTACGGAAATCCGGAAACCTCCGGCGCCAGACATTCCATTGCCCGCCTGCCCTTTGGCGCCTATATACTTGAAGAGGAGGGCGTCCCCTATGATCAGGGATATATCCAGGCCAGGTATATGGGGCTTATACTCAGGGATACAGACGAGGTATAGAAATATTTCATGCAGAATGAATTTACCAAGACTGCATTTGCGAAGCTGGATGTGCGGACCCAGAAGGAGATAAGGGGAGCGGTTATGACCCTGTACAGGGCCGGTCTGGACAGTGACGGAAGCCCCCTTAAGGAGCAGAATGGCATATACAAAAAAGGCCAGGTCTATGCCTCATGGATTAGCGGATACCAGTACGATGATGACGGAACCATGAAAATGGATGAACACGGGGAACCTGTAACCACAACAGAACCCCATTGGATTGACCACATTCCAGTTGGATATTATGTACTGGAGGAAACCATTTGTCCCTACGAACAGGGATATGTTCAGTCTGAATCAGTAAATATTGATGTACTGGAAACAGGGGATGTTCAGAGCTTTGAGATGGAGGATGATTTTACATCTATTGATATTCTGAAATACGATACAAGAAATGGTGATGTAATCTACGGGGACAGCGAAGCGTGCCTGACCTTATACCGTCCAATACTGGATGAAAAGGGATTCCCGGTGCTGGAAAACGGAATTCCCAGGTACGATGAAACGGGAAAGATATTCACATTCCGGGCCGCTACCTATAAGGATGGCCAGGATGTGGCGGCCACAGGCCGCGTGGTCCCGGACGCAGGCGGAAATCATCCAATCATGAAATATGATTATGACTTCCGGGAGATACCCGGCACATACCAGGGACGGTATTATTATACGGAGCAGGGGACCGTGCACCTGGAGTATCTGCCTGTGGGAGATTATGTGCTGGCAGAGACAGAAAATCCTGATGGCTATGCCACAGCAGACCCCATACTTATTCATATAGAAGAAAAAGGACACCTGAAAGAGATACAATATTTTAAGATGGGGGATAAACCCCTTGAGCTGGAGGTCTCCAAGGTGGATATCACCGGCGGTAAGGAGGTAAACGGTGCAAAACTTGCCATTTATCCGGTGGATGAAAGGGGAAATGTCTCGGAAATGCCACTTGTGATCCACCAGCCCTCAGAAGATGGACAATATCAGGATATTGAGGCGGTCTGGATTTCGGGGTTGGACGGAAGGTACACAGAGGAGGATGAGGATCAGGGGCTTATCCCGCCAGGCTTTCAGCCAGGGGATTTAAAACCTCATATATTGGAGTACATCCCGGAAGGTGATTATATCCTCAGGGAGATAACAACTCCGTACGGATTCCTGCAGTCGGCAGATATTCCCTTTACCATTACGGACAGCCGGAACCTTCAAAAAACAGAAATGACAGACGAAATCCCGGATGGAATTCTGCGTATCATAAAAAGTGATTCGGACCAGCCGGATGAAAAGCTGCAGGGAGCAGAATTCTGTCTGGTGAACCAGACAACGGGCGCCATATGCGGTACCGTAACCACGGACCGGCAGGGACAGGCGCAGTTTGGTCCACAGCCCATGGGCTATATGGACCGGGATGGGAATTTTAAGCCCTATACCTATGTGTGCAGCGAGATAAAGGCAGCCCCCGGGCACATGCTGACCCTTGAACCCTATGAATTCCAATTTCATTACAGGAATGAGCTGACAGACATCATTGTCTGGGAATATAACCCCACCAACGACACCAACCGGGTAGTTACGGACAAGCTGTCAGGTGATACGGAAGAAATGCTGGAAGGCGCAGTACTCAGAATCGAGCGCAGGACAGAATCAGGATGGGAGACAGTGGAGGAATGGACCACCGGCAGACAGGGGCATTATACAAAGAACCTGAGTGCGGGAGAATACCGTCTTGTTGAGGTGAAAGCGCCGGAGGGATACGAACTGCAGGAAACTCCCGTGGAATTTACTATCAGGGACGGTATGACTGAGATTCCCCGTCTGGTTATGCGCAATTATACAACCATCGTGGATGTGGAAAAGACATCGGCTGAAACAGGAAACCTGCTGGGAGGCGCCAGATTGCAGCTCATTGACAAGTCCGACGGAAAGGCGATCCGGGAGTGGACATCCGAGGCAGGAGACGGACAGCGTTTTTACGGGTTAAAACCGGGCACATATATCATCCATGAACTTCAGGCCCCATCCGGATATGAGAGGACGGAGGACCGGGAGATTGTGGTAAAAGACTGGACCGGGGCAGATGGAGCGGAAATGGACTCGGGGGATGATAAGGTATTGCACAATATGGTTCAGGTATTCCGGTTTGAGAACCGGACAGCGTCCTCATCCGGCGGAGGCAGCAGGCCAAAACCAAAGGTGGAGTACATTACATTTAAGAAAACAGATGTTTCCGGAAAGGTACTCCAGGGGGCAGAATTCACATTTTATGACCAGACGGGCCGGGCAATCGGTACCTCTGTGAGCGACAGCACAGGAACATTCCGCATAAGAAGGCCCGAAAATGGTACATACACCTTCCGGGAAACAAAGGCGCCGGACGGATATGCATTAAATCCAGCCATATTCAGTTTTACGGTCAATGGCAGCGATGTCATACGGGGGACATATGAGGTTGTGGATAAGGAACTGGAATTTACAATTACAAAGCTGGATGGAGACAGCGGCCTGCCTCTCATGGGAGCCAGGTTCCGTATCGAAAACGGAGTAAGTGAAGCAGTGACCAGCGCGGACGGTACATTTACGTACCATTTGGCAACACCCGGCCTGTATGTCATTCGTGAGACAGAGGCGCCTCAGGGGTATCAGCTGTCTGATGAGGTATTCGAGTTTACGCTGGATGCGGAGGGGCGGATACTGGGCGGAGCGGTGATGCAGGGCGGTACAACCTCACAGGACGGTACAATGGTATGGGGCGGTACGACTATACAGGGCGGTACAATCACGCAGGATGGAATAATTATATACAATTGGAAGGAAAAGTCGCCGGTGAGGAAAATAGGAAGCATTACAGCAGTGTATCAAGTGGGTAACCGGTTCGGAAAAGGAACCTATCATTTTGGGTCCGGCCACAGGGGGATGGTAAGGACCGGAGACGACCTGCCCGTGGCAGCAGCGGCAGCAATGGCAGTTTTATGCATGGCAGGCTTTATTATGTGTCTGTGTATGAAACGAAAGAAGGAATGGAATCAGGGCAGGAAACGGGTGGTATTTATTCTGATTTTGATATCCATATCAATTTATCTGGCCTTAGATGTGATGGCGGAGGAAACAGATACCTTATCTGTCTCCGGGAAGATGGTTTATTCCTCCATGGAGGACATAGAGCCTGTCCCCCAAACCGCCTGGATATTAGCCAGAGATGATATATCAGGAAAGGAGCGGAAGGTTCTGCTGCCACTGGTGAGTTATCATTTTTCTGATAAACATTGGGAGAAGGGATTCCGGCTGGATTTGACGGTGAGGGATTATGACGCGGGTTTTTATGAAGTTGGCGGTGTGAGGATTGAAGCGGGGAAGGAGGAGATTAGGGAGAGCCTGATGGGCCATGAGACGGAAATTTTAAGTCAGGCAGGCCTGGATTCGGAAGCGTACAGGATTGACCAATTCCAGTGGAATGGTGAAAGTTATGAGAAGGATGGGGTGCTGTGCCGAAATTTGACAGCGGTCGGACGCAAAATGGTTGCGGACTGCACTGCTGTTTATGGAGGGGAGATCAGCAGGAGTGTATTTCTGGATGACATCGAAGGGGTTGACATCGAAGAGGATGACGAGAGCAAACAGGTTGGGTATTCGGGGATTGACGAGAGGTATGTTGTTAAAAATAGTGTGCAGCCGTTGTTCTCGGGGATAACCGCGTTTGTGGTTGGGGTTTGTTTTGATTGCAGCCGTGGTTCTGGCTATGAGAAAGCAGACAAGACCCTATGGAATGGCAGCGGCTATGTTCATGTTTTCCGCGGGAGTTGTGTTCAGCTTGCATTTTTTGGTAAAGACGGGGCTGGACTATGCTGACGGGCGCAGGGTGTATCATATGGTACAGGATGAGGCTTATGGAAGGGAGGTGAAGGAAAGACTGGAAGGATATGCTGCTGAGGCGGTGGATGCTGATAGAGCGGAAAACTCTAAAGAAAATCCTGCCTGCGGAAAGCCTGGCCTGAATGAAGCGGCCCTGTTTTCCATTAATCCGGAATATCAGTTCTGGCTGTCTGTGCCTGGAACCAAAATTGATTATCCGGTGGTGCGGCATGAAGATAACGAGTATTATCTGAATCATAACTTTTATCAGGAACAGCATATATCAGGCTGCGTTTTTGCGGATTCCTCGGCTGTTCCCCTGGCTGTAGACAACACGGTGCTGTATGGGCATAACATGAAGGACGGAAGTATGTTTGCTGATTTGAAAAAATATGGCGAGGAAGCTTTTTTTCGGGAAAATCCTGTTATACAGATATTTTACAGGGGAAGGTGGCTGGAATGTCCTGTTTTTTTCCTGTCAAATCCGTCACCAGAGCGACGCCGGAGCCTATGGCACTAACTTTATGGAGGAGGAGTGGCTGCCCTATCTTGAGAAAATGGGGGCAGCGTCCCTCTATGAGACGGGAATCATTCCAAAAGGGGATGAGAAACTTATAACGCTTTCCTACTTGCTACGGCAAAGACCAATACCTGATTGTGCAGGCGCTGCTGCATGGTATGTGATACCTGTATAGCGGTTTTTTCTGAGGTGGGCAGCACATATTTTTCTGGATTGTTTGAGCGGGTGGGACGCTGGCTGTTGGGATTGGCG
>JAJQEA010000160.1 GCA_021201905.1 Clostridia bacterium | reverse complement strand
CTTCTTCCTGTATGACAAACTTTTACGGTACAAAATAAAAGCCCCTGGCTATATAATTAAGAAAGTGTTAAGAAGGCGCCAAAATATCTTAACGTTTTCTGGTTGATAGCCAAGGGGCTTTTGTTGTGGAGAAAAGGGCCGGGACTCTTACAGAGCTGGGCAACGGGCAGCAAAAGGCCGCCGTTTTGCGGTATGGGAAACAGTATTTCAGTCCAGAATAAACAGGAACGCAGGTTTCTGGGATGTATTGAAACAAAAGAATTTGCCGTATAAAGGGAAAGGAATGAAAAAAGTGAGAAAATTCATAAAGAGAGTGGCGGCTGCCGCCCTTGCGGCTGCTGTGGCAGCGGGTCTTACAGGCTGTGGCTCAGTGACTTCCGGAAAACGGATTATCCGTGTATCCCACGCCCAGTCAGAGACACATCCGGAGCATATAGGGCTTCTGGCTTTTAAGGAATATGTGGAGGAACGGCTGGGGGACAAGTATGAGGTTCAGATATTCCCCAATGAAATCCTGGGTTCTGCCCAGAAGGCCATTGAGCTGACCCAGACAGGGGCCATTGACTTTGTTGTGGCCGGAACCGCCAATCTTGAGACGTTTGCAGGCGTATACGAGATTTTCAGTATGCCCTATCTTTTTGACTCAGAGGATGTGTACAAGTCCGTCATGCAGGATACGGATTACATGGAAAAGGTTTATGAGTCCACGGATGAAGCCGGATTCAGGGTAGTTACCTGGTACAATGCGGGCGTCAGGAATTTTTATGCCAAAACTCCTATCCATACCCCGGATGACTTGAAGGGAAAGAAGATAAGGGTTCAGCAGAGCCCGGCCAGCGTGGCCATGGTCAATGCCTTCGGAGCAGCGGCAGCCCCCATGGGATTCGGTGAGGTATATACGGCCATCCAGCAGGGCGTCATCGACGGTGCGGAGAACAATGAGCTGGCCCTTACCAACAACAAGCACGGCGAGGTTGCCAAGTATTATGCCTATAATAAGCACCAGATGGTGCCGGATATGCTGGTTGCCAACCTGAAATTCTTAAACGGCTTAAGCCCTGAGGAATACCAGGTATTCAAGGACGCGGCAGCCCTGTCCACAGAGGTGGAGCTCAAGGAATGGGATAAGAGCATTGCGGAGGCCAAGGACATTGCGCAGAATAAAATGGGCGTGGAATTTATCGATGTGGACGTGGATGCATTCAAACAGAAGGTGCTGCCTCTCCATGAGACCATGTTAAACGATAACCCCAAGATTGTGGACCTGTACAATCATATCCAGGAAATAAATGAAAAAGCGAAGGGAGGAAAGCAGGATGGAGACAATGCATAAAGTGAGAGCAAGAATCATGCAGATTCTGGGGATTTTCATCATCTGCCTGTTTATGATGATGACCATAATCGGAACATACCAGATTGTTACCCGTTACTTCTTCAATAAGCCAAGTACTGTTTCCGAGGAGCTTTTAACCTACAGCTTCACATGGATGGCCCTGCTGGCCTCCGCTTATGTGTTCGGCAAAAGGGACCATATGAGGATGGGATTTCTGGCAGACAAGATTAGCGGTTCTGCCAAGAAATACCTGGAAGTCACCATCGACCTGCTGACCTTTGCCTTTGCGGGTGTGGTCATGGTGTTCGGCGGTATTTCCATCACAAAGCTGACCATGATCCAGACCACTGCATCCCTCAGGGTGCCTATGGGATATATCTATGTGATTGTACCAGTGACAGGCATCATTATCATGATGTTCAGTCTGATGAACGCGGCAGACATGCTGCACACGGATTTTGGCAAAAAGGAGGATGGGGGAGTATGAATATAGCAGTAGTCTGCGGACTGATTATTTTGGTGCTTTTAGTTGTGATGCTCTTGGCAGGGGTTCCCATTGCGGTTGCCCTGGCAGTGTCATCCATCTGTGCCATTCTTCCGGTGCTCAATACGGGAGCTGCCGTGCTTACCGGCGCACAGAGAATATTTTCCGGCATATCCGTATTCAGCCTTCTTGCCATTCCGTTTTTCATTCTGGCGGGAAACATCATGAATAAGGGCGGTATTGCCATCCGTCTCATTAACTTTGCAAAGCTTTTTACGGGAAGCATTCCGGGTGCGCTGGCCCATACCAATGCCGTGGCGAACATGCTGTTCGGCGCCATATCCGGTTCCGGTACAGCGGCTGCCTCCGCCATGGGATCCATTATCGGCCCCATCGAGGAGGAGGAAGGGTATGACAGGGATTTCTCTGCCGCGGCCAATATTGCCACGGCGCCCACCGGCCTTCTGATTCCCCCAAGCAATGTAATGATTACCTACTCCCTGGTCAGCGGCGGCACCTCGGTGGCAGCCCTGTTCATGGCGGGCTACATTCCGGGCATCCTCTGGGCCTTGCCTGTATGGCGGTTATCTTTTATTTTGCCAAGAAAAAGGGATACCGCAGCACAAAGAAATACTCCAACAGTGAAAAGGTAAAGGTATTCTTCCAGGCCATTCCCTGTCTGCTGATGATTGTCATTGTTATCGGCGGAATCATCAGCGGCATTTTTACCGCGACAGAGGGAAGCGTGGTGGCAGTGGTGTACAGCCTGATTCTCTCCCTGTTCTTCTATAAGTCCATCAAATTCTCTGAGCTGCCTAAGATTTTCCTGGACAGCGCGGAGATGACAGGCATCATTATTTTCCTGATTGGCGTGTCCAGCATCATGAGCTGGGTCATGGCCTTTACGGGAATCCCCACAGCCGTATCAGAGGCAATGTTAGGAATCAGCAACAACCGGTATGTGATTCTCTTTATCATCAATATCCTTCTGCTGATTATCGGTACATTCATGGACATGACGCCTGCATGTCTTATCTTCACACCTATCTTCCTTCCGATCTGCCAGGCCCTGGGTATGAATACCGTGCATTTTGGTATCATGATGATATTCAACCTGTGTATCGGTACCATCACGCCTCCGGTGGGAACCACGCTGTTTGTGGGTGTAAAGGTGGGTAAGACCAAGATTGAAAATGTAATTAAACCGCTGTTATTGTATTTTACAGCCATATTTATTGTGCTGCTGCTTGTATCCTATGTTCCCATTCTGTCCATGTGGCTGCCGGGACTGCTGGGATATGTATAGGCGGTACGGAAATTTGGAGTATGAAGCTGTCTGTACAGGAGACAGAGGACTGGGACACATGTAATGATGTGTGCCGTTTCATAAAGGGTTAGGAGAGACCGGCGCCTGGATGGGAGGCCGGTCTTTCTTTCTGCCTTTGGCCTGTGCCGGATATTGTTTTGTTATTGCAGTATGGCGTTGTTTTTGATATTATAACTAGGGCGTGCAGTTGGCGGATATGAATTTTCTAGGGCGTGCAAAATGAACTTTCAAATCAAAAGCCGGGGCGGGAAGAATAAACGATGGGAGAAATGATAAAATGGCAGAAGTGTTGATGAAGGCCGGATCCTTTGTGGCCGTCATAATAATGGGAAATCTGCTGAGAAGGGCCGGTTTTTTCAAGGACGAGGATTTTTATGTTTTATCGAAAATTGTACTTAAGATAACCCTTCCCGCGGCGATTATATCAAACTTTTTAGGGATTGACCTGAAGCCGTCCATGCTGGTAATGACATTGCTGGGATTTGGCGGAGGAATCCTGTATATCGCCATGGCATTTTTTATGAGTATGGGTAAGGACCGGGAAGAACGGGCATTCAATGTCCTGAATTTGCCGGGATACAATATAGGTAATTTTACCATGCCCTTTGCCCAGAGCTTTCTGGGTCCGGTGGGCGTGGTTGCCACCAGTCTGTTTGACACCGGAAATGCGTTTATCTGCCTGGGCGGAGCCTACAGCGCGGCAGTGGTGATAAAGGAGAAAAACACCAGGTTCAGCCTTTTGCCGGTTGTAAGGACGCTGCTTAAATCCCTGCCCTTTGACGCATATCTGATTATGACGGTGCTGTCGCTTTTCCATGTGGCGCTGCCAGCCCCCATCACCTCATTTACTGGAGTCATTGGAAATGCAAACGCATTTATGGCCATGCTGATGATTGGGGTGGGATTTAAGTTAAACGGGGACAGCAGCCAGCCCGGAAAAATCGTGAAGATACTCGCGGCCAGGTATTCCTTGGCCATTGTACTGGCACTGGCCTTTTACTTCCTGCTGCCGTTTGGGATAGAATACAGGCAGGCGCTGACCATACTTGCCCTCAGCCCCATGTCGTCTGCGGCTCCCGCATTTACAGGCAGCCTGGGGGCGGATGTGGGACTGGCAAGCGCGGTCAACTCCATATCCGTGGTCATCAGCACAGTGCTGATGACAGGGGCACTGATGATGATATTGTAGGAGTTTGGCGGAATAAAAAGGGAGACAGGGGCGTGGAAATGACGGGAGGAGACGGAGAGAAGAAAATAAATTAAAAAATTTTATGGGGTGTGTATAATTCTTTGGGATGGGGCCATAATAGGAGTATACACGAAAGAGAAAATAATTAATACTTATCCTCCCCTTTTTATTCAGGCTCACCGCAATGGCGCGGTGGGCCTGGATTTTTTTAAACACAAGGGTTTGCAGGGGCGGTATTGTTGAGACTGAGTATTCAATACATGTTTCGGACTGTCACGGTACATACTATCCCAGAGGTGATGATAATGAAGCAGGGAGAGCAGAAATCCACAAAAGAACTGGAAGAGCAGGCAAAGAATGTGGAGACATTCAATCCCAGGTGGCACGATGGCGAGTACCTGGGGCCTAACACGCTGAGACAGAAAGCAGATACTGAGGTTTATGGGAACATGGAAGAGGAGCCGTAGGGCTTCTCTTTTTTTGGGCCTCGGACGGTCAAATCCGGTTCTGCTTAATATACTAATAGTACGACGGGTAATGGGAGGAAAATGTAAATGCAGATAACGGATTATATAAAACCGGAGTTAATTGTGGTGGCCCTTGTGCTGTATTTTGTGGGCATGTGGATTAAGCAGAGTGAGACGGTGAAGGACCGATATATTCCATTGATCAATGGAGGCCTGGGAATTGCCATATGCGGGATTTATGTGCTTGCCACAAGTACATGCCAGTCGGGGCAGGAAATTTTTATGGCAATATTTACCGCCATCACCCAGGGAATTCTGCTGGCAGGGCTGAGCACGTATGTCAACCAAATCATAAAACAGGCAGGCAGGGAGGAATAAAAGCAGCATGTGGACCTGCAATGAATACGGTATGATTGAATAAGATATTGTAAAAGGCTGCGGGTATTAATATGACAACGGAGCAGTATATTATTACATTTTTTGGGATTGATACAAAATATTACACAGACGACTTTGTGGGAAAATGCTGGGAAATGGCTGCGGACGAGGAGTATGACTCCTCGGGAATCTATGTCACCGGGACAGTGACAACGCATAGCCTGATATGCGGTGAGGTACGGGGGTGCCAACTGGGGAAAATAGGACATTGTGTCTCGGCGGTCAGGAACCCGGTGGAGGTGGCTGACGGTGGAACCTATAAGCAGTCGCTCATAAATGTCATAAACCGGACAAGAAGTTTGCTGGATAACCCAAATATGAGTATTATCATCAATGAGGTGGAATATTTTTATTTTTGTCAGATATAAGCGGGAGGAGGCGTCAGATAATATTTGAATCTGAAGCCCTCGTCCCCTGATGGACAAGATGTGGGAGACTGAATACAGGTCAAAAAAGCCTGTAAAAAGGGAGGAGCCGGTCAGGATTTCTCCTGCCGGCTGTATTATGAAAAAAAGTCTGATTAGCAATATCAACTTACAAGATATAGTATATGGGCTAAATATGAGCATCCTGTGAGCATCCTGTAGCGAAAATATGAACGATTTGTAAGAAAATTGTGAATATCAGTGGCAGGGTATAAAAAGGGATAAAAATAGGAACCTAATCGGTTCCTGTCATGACCTCTTTCATTTACTGGGTTACGGGCCGATATCCGTCATTGCTGAAAAGACCATTGAATATGCTGTCGCCTAATGCCAATATAAGGAGGATAACCGCCAGGATGATGAGTGCCTTGGTGAAGAATTTCATTATTAATACCTCCTGTGGTGTGTTTGATAGATCCTTTTACCAGATAATATATCCTAATCATACTACATTATAAATCGTGGGGCAATATTTTGTGGTGACAGGTGATAAATAATATGCAGATAAGTTAGGTATGGACGGAGAAATACAGGAAAGGAAACAGTCTGCATCCACATTTAATCCACGGGTTATCAACATACTTATCCACAGTATCCACTGTAAGCACAAGATAATCAGGATTGATATTGTGCTTATCTATATATGGTGGTATTATGATTGTGGATAAGTGGCAGAATAAATATATGGTTCTGTTGTCAGGTGAGCAGGTAGATACTGCCAATCATAGAAAGAGGTTAACTGTTATGGCTGTCAGAACGAAGAACCGGCGAAAGCTAATATATGATGGCAAGCTGTATGTTTGGTATGTAAAGCCGGATGAGGATGTTTATGATAAACTGGTTCTGAGCATTATTTCCTGGGATAAAAGCCTGATTTTGGCATATCCGATTGAGAATCCTGTTTCCTAAGCGGTCAGCAAAGGGCTTGTTTTCCAGGGAAAAAT
This sequence comes from Clostridia bacterium, assembly GCA_021201905.1. Lineage (GTDB taxonomy): Bacteria > Bacillota > Clostridia > Lachnospirales > Lachnospiraceae > Enterocloster. The sequence continues at coordinate 4,084 of JAJQEA010000160.1, read as the reverse complement.
GACAGATGGACGCTGGAAGCGGTATCTGTCCCCTGTTTTGAATCAGGATGCTGTTACTCCTGCATTTGTGTCAGAACTAATTGCATGGGCAGTGGATGGAAGTGATGCTGTAGAAATTAAGTGGGATGGTAATCGTATTTGGCTTTAAAGTCCGGGGATGAATCAGATGTGAGGCGGACTGTTTTCTCACCGGAGGGCGGTTCTTTATTTGTTTCAAACATATGATTATTGCGAGGTGAACACAATGCTTATATTATCATTAAAAATCAAGCTCCATGCGCCCTGGGTTCATTCATTGAAAGAAAAACGCATGGTTGTTAAAAGTTTGCTGTCTAAGATGCGGAACAAGTTTAATGTGGCCGTGGCAGAGGTGGGAGAGCAGGATATACACCAGACAATTGTCATTGGCGTGGCTGCTATCGTACCGCATAGCGCTCAAGCGGATCGTGTTATGGAAGAAATACGGTATTTTATAGAAGAGAATACGGAAGCAGAGATTACAAATATTGATAGAGCTATATTTTAATCACTTATTTATACTAAAAAGGAGTCATGGATGAAAGTTAAAAAATGGATGGCCGCGGTTTCGTTTGCAATGTTTATATCAGGAACTTTTATACAAGAAGCTTTTGCAGGAACATGGAAACAGGGGATGAACGTCATATGTATAGGTTGAATTCATATCAGACAGAGATTTTCAAAGATGCTGCCGAAGGCCTTTTAAATATATATGAAGATCAATTTTACGATCCATCGTTTACATCGGGACAGCTTCGATATTTAATGTATGAAGACAGGCAGAAATTGATGAGTTCCCTTCTGGCGGCGGATACAGAAAAGCACCTGAAAAACCCTGATACAACTATGCTGTTCGTTCCATTGTGCATAGAAGGGGGAACAGGGTATTTTGATTGTGAAGAAACGCTTGACACCTATACAACAGCCTTTGGTATAGGTCTGAATCCTGAAAACATACCGCAGTCAGAGGCGGGGGAATTGAAGGGAACTCCTGCCGGAAGTGGTAACAGGTATCGGATTACTGGCCAGGGACTTTCTACATGAAGCTTTACAGGAATAAGTCAGAGGATATTGGCTATTACATTCATGAAATTAGTAATCAGGAGTCATTTTGGTAATGTGAAAAAAGTGCCGGTAATCTTGTATACCAAGACTTCCGGCACTTTCTAAATAATGGAGACAACAGGACTCGAACCTGCGACCCTCTACACGTCAAGCAGATGCTCTCCCAGCTGAGCTATGTCTCCAACAAAATTAATTATACCATATAGGCAGGGAAGATGGCAAGCAGTTCTTGCAATGAACTATATAACTATAAAACCTGAACTATAAAACTATTAAATTCGGCCTGAGACAAACATCATAAACATCATAAGCAGCTAGGGAGCCACCTTTCGAAGCAGCTCCGGAGCTGTTTCTCATATTGTGTATGGTTCTATTGTAATAGTTCTCATAACATTATAAATGTCGGAAATATATAAAAAAATACAAGCATAATGACCGAACAAAGGGAATTATTATACATTTCTCCGTTCTATATGTAATGGAGGGGGAGAAATGAAAAAAAAGTGGAAGTATCTGGCCGCTATGTGCCTGATTATGGTACTGATTCTCACGGCCTGTTATATCCGTCTGCCTGATTACAGGATTTATAAAGTATTTTCCTACAGCGGTTTGGATTCCAGAGAAGCGGATCTGTTTGTCATTGTATATAAACCCTGGCGGATTGACTATAAGATTCAAGGTATTGTTTCACGTCATAACGAAATGAATGGAACGCCGGATAAGTTGACGGTATGGCTGTATTACAATAAATATAATCTGGATCATGGGAAGGATTTTGATAAGGTGATATTTGAATATAGCAAAAGCCAGGTGACGGAGCCGCCTGAAGCATGGTAGAGAATTAGAATATACCAGTTTTTGGAATATACCAGCCAGACAACGATGTCTGGTTTTTTTTTTCATTTCAGAAGGTCTGTTTTGCAGAAAATGGATACGGAAATCATTTTAGTTTGCTGATGTATGTTTGCCGTGCGGATAAATTTCCTGAAAATAAATAAATGTATAACTATAGTCGAAAATAGTCAATAATTGTAAAAATATTTCATTTATATTGTTAAAATATTAGTAAATATGTTAAAAGACAAACTATTGTTCTAAGTTATCGCGATTAGTGATATGATGGTACAATAAATCAGAGAGAGGGAGGTTGAACAGATGAAGATAACAGCGGCAGTTGTGAGAGAGAAAGGTAAGCCCTTCCAATTTGAGGAATTGGACCTGCAGGATCCACGTGAGGGGGAGGTGATGGTAAAGATAGCAGCCAGCGGTGTATGCCATACGGATGAGGTGGCGCAGCATCAGATGATTCCGGTACCGCTCCCCGCAGTCCTGGGCCATGAGGGATGCGGTATTGTTGAGAAGGTGGGAGAGGGTGTGACGGAGTTCCGGAAGGGGGATCATGTGGTATTTTCCTTCGGATACTGCGGGCATTGTAAGAGCTGTCTGGCGGGCAGGCCCTATGCCTGTGAGAATTTCAATGCCATTAATTTTGGCGGTGTCATGAGTGACGGGACCAAGCGGCTCTCCAAGGATGGCCAGGAGATTTCCTCCTTTTTCGGACAGTCCTCCTTTGCCACCTATTCCGTTGTCCACAAGAACAGCATCATTAAGGTTGATAAGGATTTGGATCTGGACATCCTGGGACCGTTGGGATGTGGAATCCAGACAGGAGCCGGAGCCGTCCTGAACCGGCTTAAACCTGTGGCCGGGTCAAGCCTGGTGGTGTTTGGATGCGGTACGGTGGGCATGAGTGCCATTATGGCAGCCCGCCTGTGTCCCTGCAAAAATATTATTGCGGTGGGCGGAAATGAGGAGAGCCTTGTACTGGCAAAAGAACTGGGAGCCACCCACACCATCAACCGGAAAAAATGTGACTGTATTGTAAGCGAAATCAAGAAAATCACGGAGGGCGGAGCGGATTATGCCATTGATACCAGCGGTGTGCCTGATTTTGTGAAAAAGGCGCTGGCCTGTGTGAAATTCCTGGGGACAGCTGTGGTATTGGGCGTGACGGGAGAGCTGACCATACAGGTCCAGGAGGAACTGATGGGCGAGGGAAAGTCCCTCATAGGCATTGTGGAAGGGGATTCAAATCCCAAACTGTTCATCCCTCAGTTGATTTCATACTATAAGCAGGGAAAGTTCCCCTTTGACAGATTGATCCGTGTGTTTGAATTTGATGAAATTAATGAGGCATTTGAGGCGTCCCACAGCGGGAAAGCCATAAAGGCCTTGCTGAAGATGAGATAGGAGGTAGGGAGAATGGAATATCAATTATACATAAACGGGGAATGGAAGGACACTGTGACTGGATATGTGGCTGAGGATAGGAATCCGGCGGATGACTCCGTGTTTGCCCGGGTGCATTTCGCAGGCGAGGAGGAAGTGGAGGAGGCCATTGCAGCCGCCCAGAGGGCGTGGAGGCCGTGGGCCGACACACCGGCCGCTGAAAAGGAGCAGATTCTCCTGAAAGCAGCTGACTGGATGCAGAAGCACATGGATGAGGTGGCGGATGTGCTTATGGGAGAAAGCGGTTCTGCCTTTGGAAAGGCATACTTTGAAGCGGGATTTGCGGTGGATATACTCAGGACAGCAGCAGGCGAGTGCCGCAGGGTGTTTGGAGAGGTACAGCAGTAGGCGCCAGGGGAAATATCCATGGTTCGCAGGCTTCCCCTTGGGGTGGTGGCAGGGATTGCCCCCTTTAATTTTCCACTGATACTGGCTCTTAAAAAGGTGGCGTTTGCCCTGGCGGCAGGCAATACCTTTGTGCTCAAGCCTGCAAGCGCCACGCCGGTTTCCGGTGCAATGATAGCCAGAGCCCTGGACGGGGCAGGCCTTCCCAAGGGTGTGTTCAACCTGGTTCCCGGTTCCGGCGAGGCGGTTGGAAACAAATTTATTGAGGATGAACGCATCCGCATGGTGGCGTTTACCGGTTCCACTGCTGTTGGCAGGGGAATTGCCGCTAAGGCGTCCGCTCTTTTTAAGAAGTATTCTCTGGAAA
>JAJQEA010000283.1 GCA_021201905.1 Clostridia bacterium | reverse complement strand
ATGACAGCCAGAAGCATATAGCTGGCATGGCTCATATCATTCTTCCCGGTAGGGAATATTCAGCCCATGGGGATAACGCCTACAAGTTTGCCGATGAGGGCATACATGAGCTGATGATTCAGATGAGAGAGCGGGGAGCCCGGCCCTATGGCCTGACTGCAAAGATTGCCGGAGGAGCCAGAATGTTTGGCACATTCTCCGGAGGGATGGATATAGGACAGCAGAATGTGGAGGCCGTAAGGAAAAGTCTTGCCCGGGAAGGGATACGGCTGTTAGCCCAGCATACGGGGCAGAATTACGGCAGGACCATACTTTTTTATGCAGAAAACGGAAGGCTGGAAGTGAATACGGTCAGGCATCCAGCCATCGTATTGTAAGGCCGGGAGGGGAAATGATTTTTATGGATGAAAAACAGACAATACTAATTGTGGATGACAGTCTTTTGATTTGTGAACAGATCAAGGCAGCGCTGAAGGAGGAAAATATCACGATCTGTGAAGCCCACAGCGGTCTGGAGGCCCAGGAACAGCTGAGACAGTGCCAGCCTGATTTGATACTCTTGGATGTGGTCCTGCCGGATGCCGACGGCTATGAGCTTTATAAAACATTACAGGACATAGACCGTAAGAATGCCGTCATCATCTTTCTCACATCCAAGTCCAGTGATGAGGATGTAGTAAAAGGCTTTTCCATGGGGGCATGCGATTATATCAAAAAGCCCTTTGTGAAAAAGGAGCTCCAGTCCCGAATCCATGCACATCTGATACAGAAAAAGCAGAGGGATGAGCTGGACCGCCAGAACAGGGAGCTTCGCAACAGCATGGAGAAGCTTAACTACATGGCTTACAGGGATGGTCTTACCGGCCTGTACAACCGGAGGTACGTTGTGGGGGATTTGATGGAGGACATGCGCTCCTGTAACAAGGATGAAGTCAATACGGTATTTGTTATGGCGGATATCGATGATTTCAAGCGGGTGAACGACACATACGGCCACGACGCGGGAGATATGGCGCTGGTGTGCATTGCCAACATCCTGGAAGCAAACTGCCGGAAGCACAGGGTGGTCCGGTGGGGAGGGGAGGAGTTTCTTTTGATTCTCTTTAACGTGACCAGGGATGAGGCGTATGAACTCAGTGAAAAGGTGCGCCGGCAGGTAGAGCAATTTATGATACCCTATGACGATAAAGGATTTTACTGCACCATGACACTGGGGCTTCACATCTTCCAGGAGCAGGAAGGGCTGGAGGAAGGAATCGGCTGTGCGGATAAGGCGTTGTATTATGGGAAACGCCATGGCAAGAACCAGAGTGTGTGGTACGGGGATCTATGATGGACGGAGCGGATTATGGGATATTTTGAGTCAGATGCCCTGGAGATGCTTGAAGTATATCTGTTGGAGACCAGGCAGCTGAACGGCCAGCTGGCAGAGATACTTTTAGAGGCTGAGAGACAGGGCAGGTTTAGTGAAAGCGGTATTCACAGTATTTTCAGGGTCATGCACACCATCAAGAGCTCTTCGGCCATGATGGGCATTGAGGGCCTGTCCTCCCTGGCCCACAAGCTGGAGGATTTGTTTTCTTACTACAGGGAATATAAGGACAAGCTGCAGCGGCCAGAGCCGGAGCTTTTTGATCTTTTGTTTGCTGCCTCTGATTTTATCACCCAGGAGCTGGAGCAGATGAGCCGGGAGGATTATGCGCCCGGAGACACGTCTGTCCTTGAGCAGATGACGGACGACTTTCTGGGGCGTGTAAGCAGGGAAGAGGAGAAGGACAGGGAAGCGGACGGGGAGGCAGATGGGGAGAAGCCCCGGGAGGAACGCGGCGGAGAAGAGCTGCCTGTCATTCCGCGTATATTTGTATCCAAAAGCGGAACCGTGGTCAACGTGACCCTGGAGGACGGCTGCCGCATGGAGAATATCCGGGCATTCATGCTGGTGCGCTCCATTGCCAGCCTTTGTACCCTGGTGGAGACGTATCCGGAGAATCTGGAGAAAACAGGTGAAAGCGCCCAGTACATCGAAGGCCATGGTGTGTTCATACGCTTTGAGAGCAGCGATAAGGAGAAGGTTCTGGAGACCCTGAGAAAGGGTCTTTTTGTGGCACAGTGCAGGATTCTGGCTGACAACCAGCCCCAGGAGGCGGGGGTCCGCAAGGCGGCGCCTGAGCGGGAAAACGCGGATTCCAGGGAAGGCGAATTCATGGAGGTGCGGACGGAACGCATGGACCATCTGCAGAACCTGGCCTCAGAGCTCCTGCTTCAGATGCAGGTGCTGGAAAATGAATTTAAACGAAACGGGCTGGAGGATATAGAAAGCGGGCTGGGCCACCAGATTGGCCTGCTGGTGGGACAGATTGAGCGGTCCGTCATGGAGATGCGCCTCGTACCTGTGTCCAGAATCGTTCCAAAGCTAAAAAGGGCGCTGAGGGATATTTGCAGGGACCAGAAAAAAGAGGCTGATTTGGTAGTCCGATGTTCCGATGTGGAAGCGGATAAGAGCGTGGTGGATTATGTATCTGAGGCGCTGCTGCATATTCTGCGCAATGCGGTGGACCATGGAATCGAGCCCCCGGAGGTACGTCTGGCCGCCGGTAAGGACAGGAGAGGAAAGATTACCTTTACGGCTGAAAACGCGGCCGGGGAGCTTAGAATGACCATCAGCGATGACGGAAGGGGAATCGATGAGGAACGGGTCAGGGAACGGGCCAGGGAAAAGGGATTGTTTGCCGGCGCGGAAGATGAGTACGATTCCCGGAAAATCAGAGAGCTCATTCTCTGCCCCGGTTTTTCCACCAATGAAACCGTTACTGAATATTCCGGCAGAGGCGTGGGTCTGGATGTGGTAAAGAATATCATGGAAGACGTGGGAGGAACCCTTGCCATCCACAGCGCCGGCGGACAGGGAAGCACCTTTTCCATATCCGTGCCCCTGAATCTGGCCTCCATCGAGTGTGTGCGTTTCCGTGTGGGCCAATACCGTTTTTCCATACCGGCCCGGTATGTGTATCATTTTCTGGAGTATGAATCCTGCCGGGGGCAGATTCGCGAGATTAACGGGTGAGATTACATTCTGTATGAGGACAGAATGGTGCCCCTTATTAATCTCCGCAGGTTCTACTGCCTGGAAGGGGAGACTCCGGAGCGGGCCATACTGGTGTATGTGAAGGGAGCGGAGAAAGAGGGCTGCTTTTTCATTGATTCTATCTATGAACAGAAGCGCATCGTGGTGAAAAATCTTCCTGCCCTTCTGGGGGCAGGCTTCCGTTCAAGGACAGGCATCTGCGGATGCAGCATCATGGGCAGCGGCCGTGTGTGCGCGGCGCTGGATACGGAAATTATCATAAGCAAATATGAGAAGGAGGGAAGCTATGGGGGATGAGGCGTTAAAGGCAGTGCTCTGTATTCCGGGGGAGCGCAAACATTACGCGGTTGAGTTTCCCTATGTGGAGGAAATCTGCAAGGAAATAATGATTTCCCTGATGCCATGCCTTCCGGAACATTTTGCAGGTGTCTGTAATTATAAGGGAGGGATTGTGCCGGTGGTTTGTCTGGATGGCTCCGTGTCCCGCGGACAAGCGGCAGACTCCAGGCAGATGGTACTGGTCCTCCGCCACCAGAAATATTACCTGGGAATCCTTCTGTATCGGGAACCTTATCTGACCCAGATTAGCGGGGAGGAACAGATCCGGGGACCAAAGCAGCAGGAGACAGGTTTATGGGTTGAAAAAGCATATTTCATGTGGAATGACAGCCTGTATTCCCTGGTGGATGTGGAAAAGATGCTGGAGAAACTGATTATTTTTGAATAGAATGTAAACCGGAGCCGGGGAACAAATAATTCCTTCCGGCTCCGGTTTTGTTATTTACAGAGGATATATATTAAGCCGCAGAATCTTGCCGTCCTCATCTGTCTCGGACAGGAAAGCGGTCACGGGAACCACATGCTCGTTGTAGGTAATGAAATACCATACCGTATTGTTGTCCAAATACTTTACGCTGTGGATGGGAAAGGGGCCTCCGTTAAAGCCGAACTTGTGGTAGAACATCATTTCCACTGCCATCCTGCCCTCCGGATGGAGGGTATTCATCCCTGCCTTGATGAGGGAGGAATCATGAAGCACCCCGTATTCGTTGAACAAATCCGCCAGGGCCGCCTCGTCGCCTCTTTGCATACAGTCTATGTAGTTTTCCAGAATTGTCATATCCATAACCTCCATTCAATTTAAAAACGTTCGGACCGGAGCAGCGCGTCGATTCCGCCGTCCACGAACAGTATGACTCCGTTGATGCCGCTGGCCATGGGTGATGCCAGGAAGGTGATGCCGTTGGCAATTTCTTCCGCGTCCAGGAATTCCTTGCGCCCGTAACGGGTGGGAATGGGAATCAGCAGCGCGGATTCCATCTGGGCATCGGTCATGTTCTGGGTCATGGGTGTAGTTGTGTTGCCCGGAGCCACAGAATTAATGCGCAGTCCGTCCACTGCCCATGAAGGCGAAACGCGGCGAACCCAACGCGCCAGGGCGTGCTTGGAGGAGCTGTAACAGGATGCGGCCTGGGCGCGGGGAATGTCCTTTACAAATTCCAGGATGCGTTCTTCATCCATGACATTGGACAGCATATCCACCCAGTCCATGCGCACCGTCATGTTGGTGATGGAGTTGGAGGAGGTCACCACACAGTTGCCCTTCTTTTTCTTTAACAGGGGACGCAGTGCCTCGGCAATCTTGACGCTGGCAAAGAAATTCAGCGCAAATATCATCTGGGGCGGCGCCGTGGGCCCCACACCGGCATTGCATATCAGTACGTCGATGCCGTCGGGATACCGGCGGAATACCTCGTCGATAGCGCCCTGGCGTCCCTGGGGGGGGGGGTGGCCGGATCCGCCAGGTAGTCCCCGCCCTTAAAATCAATGTTAAATACTTCATGGCCCTAGGCCAGGAGCAGCTTGCGGGTGGCGGCTCCTATGCCGGTGGTACCGCCTGTAATCACGTATGTACTCAATGTAATTCCTCCCTTTTGATTGAAAATAATTTGTCAAATACGGATAATAGTAAATAAAAATTTACTACAACCATATCATGGGTAAATTGCTTTGTCAATTTAATTAAATAAATAACGATATCACACAATTTTTTGGGAGAAAATACCTGTATGGACAGCGGTTTCATCCCATTGCCTTACAAGCCGCTGTCTGCGCCGGGACAGCCGGATTTGACAGCCGGATTAGGCGGCAATCACCCGTTGAACAATGTGTTTAGGAATGCTACAATAAGACTTTAGATATTCTTTTGTTTTTTATGATGGTTAAATTTTGTTTTAATTGTTAGGATAAACAGCGTAAGGAGGAAATGAACATGAGTGGGGACCGGATTTTACTGGTGGAGGATGACAAAGAGATAAGAGAGGGCGTGGAAATATTTTTAAAGAGCCAGGGATATGAAGTATTCCAGGCGGCAGACGGAGTGGAAGGCCTTAAGGTGCTGGAGGAAAGAGAGATCGATCTGGCCATTGTGGATGTGATGATGCCGCGTATGGACGGCATTACCATGACGGCAAAACTCCGTGAAAAATATGACTTTCCTGTTATTTTCCTGTCAGCCAAGTCAGAGGAAGTGGATAAGATACTGGGCCTGAACATGGGCGCGGACGATTACATCACAAAGCCCTTTACCCCCATGGAGCTTATGGCCAGGGTCAATTCACAGCTGCGGCGATACCACCGGTTCCTGGACTGTCTGAACTCCAGGCAGGCCGAGAATCCAAAGGTCCACAGGCTGGGAGGATTGGAGGTCAACGAGGAGACGGTAGAGGTAACCGTGGATGACAAACCGGTCAAGGTAACACCTATTGAGTTCAAAATCCTTCTTTTGCTGATACAGAACCCGGGGCGTGTGTTTCCCGCTGAGGAAATCTACGAACGGGTGTGGAACGAGAGGGCGGTGAATACGGATACGGTCATGGTACACATACGTAACCTGAGGGAAAAGATTGAAGTGAATCCCAGGGAGCCCAAATATGTAAAGGTGGTGTGGGGAGTTGGATACAAAATTGAAAAGCAGCCATAGGCTGGGAATATTGATTATTGTGCTGGCATTGCTTTTGGCATCAGCCAGTACCATAGGGCTATACCCCTATATGAAGACAAAGGCGGAGAGCTACCACAACAGGAGTTCCGTCCGCCAGGTCCAGGAGAGCAGTAATTTTGGAAACCTGGCAACCCAGGTTATGAATTTCAGTTATGAAATCTGGCATCTGAAAATGCAGGAGGATACGGGACGGCGCCTGACCTACGCCCAGACATTCCTGCCAGGGCTGGAGGAAAAAATTCGCCGGCAGGAACTGGACGACCAGGCTGCGGTGCAGCTGGAGGATGGGGAGGATGAGGGGCAGGCCACAGTCTACGACAGTGAGAACCCCTATGACGTATACTATTACCAGTCCATACAGCAGACCATTGACAGTGCGGGAAGCGAATGGGAAAGCCTTTACAGGCAGTACTATTCCAGCCTGTCCTACGGGGTCCGTGAGCAGGATGGGACCTATGGGCGCAGCAATGTGACGGATCCAAAGGCGTTCTTCCGGGAACCCTTAAAGGATGACCAGATCCAGTTTACCATAAACTTTAATTCCAGCGGCATACTGAAGGTCCAGGATATCAGGGGAAACCGGGATGAGGATATCACGCGCCTCAAGGAGTCATTGACCAGGTTTGAATTCTACGATCCGCTGGAGGTAAGACTGGCCGAGGGCTACCGTTACAGCGGCGTGGAATTCCAGGGACCCAGGGACATGACGGTGGAGTTTAGGTGCAGTCTATCCCAAATGTTCGGCTATACAGACGCCAGGTTTGACAGCGGAGCTCAGCAGCTTACCCTCCGTGATTACCGTTTCAGCAACGGCTATTTTGCCATAGGAGCATCTGTGCTGGGACTGTTGGCAGTGCTGGCCCTGGCTCTGCCGGCTGTGAAACGGTTTGAGATTGGAAAGAGCGCGCTGTGCAGGCTGTCATTTGAGCCCCTGAGCTGTATCGGAGTGGCCTGGATGGGCGTTATGGGCGACGGAACCATACCCATGGCCCTGATTGCCTCTACCATGGACGGCAGCTTGAAGAGTGAACTTTTGAGAGCGGAATTTCTTCCATGGTCCGCTGATGTGATGGTGGTGGTCATCAATATGGCTTTCTGGATGGTCAGCTACGGCATGTTTTACTGGGGAATCACCTGTTACAGGGCTATCTTTTCCCTGGGACCCTGGCGCTACTTCAAAGAGCGCACGTGGCTGGGACGTTTCCTGCGGTTCATCAAGCGCTGGGCGTTTAATGCCCTCAATGTCTTTAATGAGACTGACTGGGAGCGCCGTTCCACCAGGATTATAGGCAAGGCCATCCTTGCGAACTTTGTCATCCTGACCATTATCTCCTGCCTCTGGTTCTGGGGAATCGGAGCCCTGGTGATTTACTCCCTGGTTCTGTTTTTCCTGCTGCAGAAATATTGGGGGGCAGATGCAGCAGAAATATAATACGCTGCTTAAAGGTATCAATGAGATAGCAGAGGGAAATCTGGATGTGGAGATTCAGGAGGACCTGGGAATCTTTAACCCGTTTAAGGAACAGCTGAGCCGGATTCAGGAGGGCTTTAAGAAAGCAGTGGCCCAGGAGGTGAAAAGCGAGAGGACCAAGTCGGAATTGATTACCAATGTGTCCCATGACTTAAAGACACCTCTTACGGCGATTATCACTTATGTAAACCTGTTAAAACAGGAGAATGTGACAGAGGAGGAGAGAACGTCCTATATACGGGTACTGGACCAGAAGTCCATGCGGCTGAAGGCGCTTATAGAGGACCTCTTTGAGGTCAGCAAGGCCAGCAGCGGTACGGTCAGCCTTCACCTGGAGGATGTGGATATTGTGAGTCTCTTAAAGCAGGTGCGGTTTGAGCTGGCGGATAAGATTGAGGCCAGCGGGATTGAATTCCGTTACAATCTGCCGGAGGAGAGAATCCTTCTTCATCTTGACAGCCAGAAGACCTACCGGGTATTTGAAAACCTGCTGGTGAATATAACAAAGTACGGAATGCCGGGCACACGGGCCTATATCCAGGTGGCCAGGGAAAATGACGGCCATGTACTGATAACCATGCGCAATATATCGGCCAGAGAGCTGGAGGTATCTCCGGAGGAGCTGACGGAACGGTTTGTCCGCGGGGATACGTCCCGCAATACAGAGGGATCCGGACTGGGGCTTGCCATTGCCAGAAGCTTTGTGGAGGTCCAGGGCGGTATCATGAGGCTGGAAGTGGAGGATGACTTGTTCCGTGTATCCATCCGCTGGAAAGCGGAGGAACCGGGCGGAGGCGGACAGGAGCCCGGAAGGACAGCCATGGATACGGAAATGGAGAATGCAGGAGAGACACATAGCCGGGTATCGGAAGCAGACGGTGACATTGATATATCCACAGCTGCATTTGACATGGAAGGCGTTGTGTGGGGCTCTAAGGAGACGGAGGAGAGAGAAGAGGACAGCAGGACGGACCGCAGAAAAGAATAGCAAAGAGTGAGTAAGAAACACCTCATAAGCGTCCCTTTTATCAGAATCACGGGCTGGCTTATGAGGTGTTTCAATTTTATGAATCAGGAAAAATATACATCATCCGGCGCAGTGAATTTACGGCTGGATATTATCCGAATCTGGAGTAGAGCTGGCGGAATTCTGTCCGCTTCCCAGGATGATATCCGGTGCCCCGGTCAGGTTCACGTTCCGGTTGACCTTGGCGTCGTATGTATCTGCCTTCATGATTTCAGCCAGGTCCACGCCTGTGGTTTCCTTCATGGATTCAAAGAGCTTTGCCATGACCACAGGGACATTGCCGGCAATGGCCCCCACGCCGTTATCCGAATCATTGCCGCCGCCGATGATTGTAATCTTGTCAATCTGTGACAGAGGCTCTGCAATCTTCCCGGCGATGTCGGGAAGCACCTGAATCATCATCTCGGCCATGGCCGCCTTATTATACTTCTGGTAAGCCTCGGCTTTTTTCTCCATACCTTCGGCCTCAGCCAGGGCCTTTGCCCGGATGGCGGCAGCCTCGGCCTCGCCCTTGGCCCTGATACCTTCTGCCTCCTGGACCATGGAATACTTCTGCGCCTCGGCAATGGCCTTCTGTGCCTCGGCGTCTTTCTCGCGCTCATACTGTTCCGCGTCAGCCTGGGCTTTCTTGGCCAGCGCTTCCTGCTCCTGCTCGTACTTCTTGGCTTCGGCCTCGCGCTGGCGCTTGGTCAGGCCGGCAGCGGCAGCCTGTTCAATGGCATACCTGTCCGCGTCTGCTTTCTTGTTGACCTCGGCTTCCAGGGCTTGCTGCTGCACCAGTACTTCCTGTTTGCGCAGCTCTGCCTCACGTTCAGCCCTGGCAATCTGGGCGTTGACCGTGGCGGTCTGGATGGTTTTCTGCTGCTCCTGCTTCTGGATCTCGTAGGCAGCGTCCGCCTCAGCCTTCTTGGTATCGGACGCCTTTTGCAGTTCGGCCTTCTTGATGGCCAGCTCGTTGTTCTTCTGGGCGATCTCTGTCTCGGCAGCAACCCTGGCGTCATTGGCTGCATTGTCCGCGGCTGCCTGGGCTATGGCAATGTCACGTTCGGCCTCGGCCTTTGCGATGGACGCGTCCTTGCGGATTTTGGAGGTGTTATCCATACCCAGATCCTGGATGAGTCCGTGTTCATCCGTCACGTTCTGGATGTTGCAGGAAAGGATGTTAATACCCAGCTTCTCCATGTCCTTGGAGGCCTTAATCATAACCTGGTCGGAGAAGGAATCCCGGTCCGTGTTAATGGCCCTCAGAGTAAGGGTGCCGATAATCTCACGCATGTTGCCCTGAAGGGAATCCTGCAAGTCGGCGGCAATGTTTGCCGGCTCCTTGTTCAAGAAGTTCCTCATGGCCAGCTTCATGCGCTCATCGTCGTCAGCCACCCTTATCTTGGCAACTGCATCCACCATGACATTGATGAAATCGTTGGTGGGGATGTATTCATCGGTCTTGATGTCCACGGTTATCTGTCCCAGATACAATTTATCCAGCTGCTCAAAAAACGGAATCTTGATGCCTGCCCGGCCTATGAGCACCCGTGGCTGCTTGCGCAGGCCGGATATGATGTAGGCGTGGTCCGGCGGTGCTTTGACGTATCCCTGGGTGATGATGATAAGGACCAGAATAACCGGGACAATGAACCCCAGCGAGGTGAGAATAAAGTCTAAATCGAACATAAGGACTCCTTTCTGCATATAAAAATATTTTATGTTTGATAAGTTCTATTGTACCATATGCTGGAAAATTAAGGAATAGAGGTTCTGAAAATCGACAGAATTTGTAGGATAATATTAATAAATTTTCTGATACATAAAGATAGAGTTAACAAGTGTTGGGCGTTTTTGGGGATTGTTAAAAATTAGATTGTATATTGACAAGTACAATGACCTTATGATATTATAGAAAAAATACAAAAAAAGTTAGAATATACAAAATTTTTTAGATACTATTCATTTTTCATCAAAATCTTATTGAGGGGGTGCGGTATGAAAACTGGAGGCATACGCGGTCATTTACGATCCCGCGGGCGAGAGGGGGTTAAAAAGGCAGTAGTAGGAATCCAGGGGCTTGGTGGCGGGCGGGGCCGGGAAGGTTGCGGCCGCCGGGACGGTGGAGAT
>JAJQEA010000390.1:55945-56654 GCA_021201905.1 Clostridia bacterium | reverse complement strand
GGGTATCAGGTTTTATGACAGGGACGGCAGGGAATTCATTCCCACCGGAGGAACCACTGCCGATATTGACAGAATTGACCTGTCAGGAAGGAACCGTCTCCTGGAACAGGTGGAAATCGTTACCATGTGCGACATTGATAACCCCATGTACGGACCTTCGGGAGCCTCCTTTATCTTCGGCCCCCAAAAGGGAGCGGATGAGGCCATGGTCCTTAAACTGGACGAGGGGATCCGGAATCTGAGCAGAGTCATTGCCCGGGCAACGGGTACCGACATAAGCCAGGTGCCGGGAACCGGGGCAGCCGGGGCCATGGGAGCAGGCATGATTGCATTCTTTGGTTCCAGGCTTCAGATGGGGATTCAGACCGTGCTGGACACTGTGAAGTTTGATGAAATCATAGGCGGCGCCGACTATATCCTTACAGGCGAAGGAAAGCTGGATTCCCAGAGCCTTCGGGGCAAGGTAGTGATTGGAATTGCAGAGAGAGCTAAAAAACAGGCCAAATCCATGATTGCGGTGGTAGGCGGGGCGGATGACGACGAGATAGGAAAGGCCTACGATATGGGCGTGACAGCAGTGTTCCCCATTAACAGGCTTCCTCAGGATTTTTCCGTCAGCAGGCACCGCAGCCGGGAGAACCTGGCTTATACGGTAGATAATATTTCAAGGATATTAAAGGCCGACACGGGGGACCATAAAGTAGAAATA